>CAXNGA010000057.1:0-7953 GCA_964201375.1 Kaistiaceae bacterium | reverse complement strand
CACCGAGATCGGCGAGCGCGACACTCTGCTCGACCAGCTCCGCAACCAGATCGCCGAGCTCACCGATACGCTCGCCATGGAGCGCGCCGGGGAGGCCGACCTCACCGCCACCATCGCAACGCTGGCGCAGAACCTTGCTGCCGCAGAGGGTGAACGTGACCGTCTCACCGGCCTCGTCGCCGCCAACCAGACGGCGGTCGATGCAGCGGGCGGCCAGGTCACGACGCTGACCACGCAATTGACCGACCAGCAGCTTTTGACCCAGCGCGCGCTGTCGCAGGTCGAAATCCTGAACCAGCAGATCGCAGCGCTGAGAGCCCAGCTCGCCGCGATCGAGAACGCCCTCGGCATCGCCGAGGACCAGCGCGCCGACAACGAGGCGACGATCGCCGACCTCGGCGCCCGGCTCAATCTTGCGCTCCAGGAGCGCGTGGAGGAGCTGTCGCGCTACCGGTCCGACTTCTTCGGCCGCCTCAGCGAGATCCTCGGCAACCGCGAGGACATCCAGATCGTCGGCGACCGCTTCGTCTTCCGCTCGGACGTCCTCTTCGACGTCGGGTCGGCGGCGCTCAACGACGCCGGCAACCAGCAACTCATCCAGCTTGCCGGCGCCATCCGGCAGCTCGAAGCCGAGATCCCGGCCGACATTCCCTGGGTCTTGCAGGTCAACGGCCACACCGATGCGCAGCCGATGCGCGCGGGCGGCGAATTCGCATCGAACTGGGAACTCTCGACGGCGCGCGCCCTCTCGGTGGTGGAGCTGCTCCAGGCGCAGGGCGTCTCGCCCGAGCGCCTCGCCGCCGCGGGCTTCGGCGAGTACCAGCCGCTGGAAGTCGGCACCACCGCCGATGTCTACGCCCGCAACCGCCGCATCGAGCTGAAGCTGACAGAGTAGCGGCAGGCGCCCTCCCGCCAACCAGGCTCGCTGCTACCGTTCCCCGTAGCCTGCGCACACGCTCCTGCACCGCACTATGCGTGCAGAATGATCGTCGGGGGGGTGAAATGAGGTTGCGTTCGTGGCTGCCGCGGCCGTGCTTCTAAGCTTCGACCAACCGGCTTTGGCGCAGATCAGGGACGCTGACCAGTTCCAGCTCGTGACGGGTGGCCTGAACGTCACGCTGCTTTCGGTCGAGGTCAATCACGTCCAGGTCGACAACACGATCGAAGTCGTCGTTGTGCTGCAGCCGTCGCGGGCGATGAGCGACAGGGACGGGGTCAGCCGCGGCCGAGTTCTGCCTCCGCTACAGCGCTGAGGTGATGGCGTCGGTAAGAGCCCAGCGCACCCTGACGCGAGTATTCGTCTTCGTTCCGCTGCTCATGCGCTCGGCAACCGAGCAGACCGGGTTCGGCTTCTCCGGAGAGACGTGCCCGCTCGGTTCACCCTTCCCTCGCGAGCTTCGAGCTGAGGCCATGCGGAACGCGTCGGCGCCGTTGCCGGCGCCGACGTAGCGCAACGTATCCCGAGCGATCCTAGACCGGCAGGATCACCACACGGGTGCCGATGGGCGTGTTGTTGTAGAGGTGGATGATGTCCTGATTCAGGAGACCGACGCAGCCGCTCGAGGCGCCGCGACCGATGATGGTCGGGTTGCTCGTGCCGTAGATGGTGCAGAGCGTGTACTGGCCGTTCTGGTAGAGATACAGCGCGCGGCTGCCGAGCGGGTTGTCGATGCCGGGACCCCAGCCGCCGGCCCACTGGCGGTATTCCGGATTGCGCTGGAGTTGTCCCGGTGTCGGGGTCCAGGTCGGCCATTCGGTCTTGCGGTCGATCGTGGCGATGCCATGCCAGAGAAACTCGGACCACGGCATCGACCCGCCGTAGCGCACCGCCATGCCACCCGCCTGGACGTGGTAGACGAAGAAGTTCGGGGTATCGACCACGATGGTCCCCGGCGCCTCGGTCGTGTCGTAGCGGACGACGCGACGGAGCAGCGCAGGATCGATCGTGCTGGTGTCGATTGCGGGAATCGGGAAGCGGTCCGTTGTTATGGGACCGTAGATGTCGTCCCACTCGCCGCGGCTCCGCATCGAGACGCAGCCCGACAGGGCAACGGCGCCGGCGACGGCAATGGAGCCCCGAAGGAAGGTGCGCCGGTCGAGCCGCTGGGCGGCCGGAACTGTCATGGCGGTGCGGCTCAAGGTGGATCCCCCTCGTGGCGTCGATTCCGGAAGTGGCGGCATCATAGCGATGCGGACGGAATCGGCAAAGTGCCCGGCCTGCGATGTTGAGGCGAAGCGCGCGGCGGGTGTTTGCCTTGTATCGGGGCGGCGCCTCGTCTATACGATCGCGCCAATCCTGCCGGCCCCTCGAGGGTGCGCCGGGCGATCATCACCCGACATTCCGGACGCTGCCATGAAGAGCGACATTCATCCGAACTATCACCCGATCAAGGTCATCATGACCGACGGGACCGAGTACACCACCTACTCGACCTACGGCGCCGAGGGCGACGTCCTTCGCCTCGACATCGACTCCAAGACCCATCCGGCCTGGACCGGCGGCGACCAGAAGCTCCTCGACCGTGGCGGCCGCCTGTCGCGCTTCAACTCGCGCTTCGCCGGCCTCATGGGCGCGGCCGACCCGGCCACCCCCGTCAAGGAAGTCGTCAAGAAGAAGCGCTAGGCTTCCTCTGCGTCATCGGCGCGACAATCGATGCCCGGCCGAAAGCCGGGCATTTTTCTTTGCTGCGACTCTCCTCTCGCGGCAACGCCGATCAACCATGCCCCGTCGTCCCGCGGCCGCGAAGCGGAACCCGGGACCCTTTGTTCCCGTGGCCTCACGCAGAGTTGCCGGTATCCCCCCAACGAGCGAGTGACGAAGGGGCCACCGCAGAGCGTCCCTCTCCCCGCCGGGCGGGGAGAGGACTCCGGCCCTTATCGAGGCGAAGCCGAGGTTAGGGCGGGATGGTGAGGGGGGCTCTCCACTGGTGGGGACCGCGTCGCCCCCTCACCCTTTCTCGCTAGGTTCGCCTCCGGCTCACCAACCTCGAAAGCCCTCTCCCCGCCCGGCGGGGCGAGGAAGAAGTCGTGAGGATAGCTGGCCCTACTTCGCCCGGAACGCAGCCGCGAGCCGGCCCATCTGCTGTTCCACCGGGTTCTCCACGACGGGCGCTGCTCCGCCATCGCCCGGATAGATCGCCTCGTCGAGGAGGCGGATCCGGCCCTGGAGCCGCATCGAGCGCTCGACGAGTTCCTGCAACTGCCTGGGAAGGTCGTTCCAGCCCGCTCCGGACATGCCGCTGTCGAAGCCGCGGAGGCGGACCTTCGCCCGCTCCTGCCGCGCCTGATCGACGTGCATCTCCCCTTCGTTGACGGCCCGCTGGAGGAGGAGCCACGACGCCAGCTGCATCAGCCGGCTCGTCAGGCGCATGGACTCCGTGGCGTAGGTGAGGCCGCCGATGCGCGTCAGGCGCTTGGAATCGCGCCGGCCATCGCCATCGAGATAGGCGGCGGTCTCCTCGACCAGCGCCATGCCCTCGCGAAAGAGGATGCGGAAGGTTTCCGACTCTGCGAAGCGCTGTCCGAAAGCCACCGGCGCGGACGCCCGGTCCTCGGCCTTGTCCGCCATTCTCAATTCCCCGACGTGCCCGTCGCCTGCCTTATAGCACCAAGCGGCGGCGCCGCGTATCGCATCCGCGTCGTGAAGCGGGGATAGGCGCGCGGTCATCGCCAAGAAAAAAGCCGCGCAAAGGCGCGGCTTGAGAGTTGAAAGGGGAGGCGTCAAACAGAGTGGACAAGGCCACTCGCATGTCCAGGTGACTGAACGGTTTTCAGTAAGCACTTGGAAAGGTTAAGGGCGGGTTAACACCTTCGTATTCGCCACCGGCGCGCCGGGGCCAGCGACCAACTGGCCGACGATTAGTGCGCCGCAGTACGACGGCACGTCAGGCAGGAGGGGACCGATGCGGCGGCTCCACTCAGGCGCGTCTGCAGGCATCGGCTCGTTCGCGCTGATCGTGCAATTCGTCCTGCTGACGAACAACACGACGAGCGGCATCTCCACCGGGGGGGCCGCGTCGTCAACGTCTTCAGCTACTTCACCATCCTCGGCAACGTCCTCGCCTCCCTCATGCTGACGACCGAATGGGCGTGCCGCGGCGGCCCCTTCGCATGGCCAGGATTCCAGACAGACGGCCGTGACGGTCTACATGACCATCACCGGCCTCGTTGACACCTTCATCCTCGCCGGCATCCGGAAGCCGACCGGCTGGGATTTCGTGGCCAACGCCCTCCTCCACTACGTCATGCCGATGGCGATCGTGGCGTACTGGGTGCTGTTCGTTTCGAAGGGGACGCTGACGATAGGCAGGCTCGGCTCGATGCGGGTCTTCCCGCTCGTCTACGCGGTCTACTCCGTGATCCGCGGCCCTATGGCGAACGACTGGTACCCCTACCCCTTCCTCGACGTGGCGCAGCACGGTTCTGGCACGGTGCTGGTGAACTGCATCGCGGTGACGGGGGAGTTCGTGGTGGTGGCGGCGATCTACTTCGGGCCGGATCGGGTGCTCGGCGGGATGCGGCTGCGGCGAGGGTAGACCACGCCCTATCCTGCCGGGACCGGCTCGGTGGCAACGACGGGGCCGCATCGATCCGGGAAAGTCTCGAAGCGCTGGCTCAGCACGACTGCGTCGGGAACGTTGTCCGTCACACCAACCACAAAGGGGAATGAATCTGCCGGCGCCAAGCAGGCCGCGGCGAACAGCGTCGCGACTGCACCAGCACGATTCATGACCATCCCCCAGGTTGTATCGGGAGGATGCACGTTGCGCCGCAAACACTCAAGAACCGACGTTGCAGCCGCCTACCGCGGCAGCGTCGTCTCGCCCATCAGGAACTTGTCGACCGAGTGCGCCGCCTGCCGCCCCTCGCGGATCGCCCACACCACCAGCGACTGGCCGCGCCGCATGTCGCCGCAGGCGAACACTTTGGCCACCGAGCTCTGGTAGGCGAGGTCGTTGGCCTTCACGTTGCCGCGCGGGTCGAACTCGGTCCTGAGCTCGTCGAGAAGGCCTTCGTGGACCGGCGAGACGAAGCCCATCGCCAGCAGGACGAGATCCGCCGGCAGCTGGAACCCGGTGCCGGGGATCGGCTTGAAGTCCTTGCCGACGCGGGCGCAGTTGAGCCCGGTGACCTTGCCGTCCACGCCTGCGAACGAAACCGACGTCACGGCGAATTCGCGCTCGGCGCCCTCGGCCTGGCTGGACGAGGTGCGGAAGCGCATCGGGTAGTCGGGCCAGATGAGACCCTTGTTCGGCTTCACCGGCGGCGACGGCATGATCTCGAGCTGGGTCACCGACAGGGCGCCCTGGCGGATCGACGTGCCGATGCAGTCGGAGCCGGTGTCGCCACCGCCGATGACGACGACATGCCTGCCGGTGGCGAGGATTTCCTTGTTGGTCCTGAGCGGCTCCTCGCCGACGCGGCGGTTCTGCTGCGGCAGGAACTCCATCGCGAAATGGACGCCGTCGAGCTCGCGGCCGGGGATCGGCAGGTCGCGGCCCTTCTCGGCGCCGCCCGCCAGGATCACCGCGTCGAAATCACGGACGAGCTCCGCGCCCATCCGCGTGACGCCGATGTGCTCGTTGTAGTGGAAGGTGACGCCCTCCGCCTCCATCTGCTCGACGCGGCGCTGGACGTGGATCTTCTCCATCTTGAAGTCCGGAATGCCGTAGCGCATCAGGCCGCCGGCGTTCGCGTTCTTCTCGAAGACGTGGACGTCGTGGCCGGCGCGGGCGAGTTGCTGCGCCGCGGCAAGGCCGGCCGGGCCGGAGCCGACGATGGCCACGCGCCTGCCCGTCTTCCGCTTCGGCACGTCCGGGACGATCCAGCCCTGGTCGAACCCGCGGTCAGCGATCGCCGCCTCGATCGTCTTGATGGCGACCGGCGTGTCCTGGATGTTGAGCGTGCAGGATTCCTCGCACGGCGCCGGGCAGATGCGGCCGGTGATCTCCGGGAAGTTGTTGGTCGACTGGAGGTTGACCAGCGCCCGCCGCCAGTCCGCGTGATAGACGAGGTCGTTCCAGTCCGGGATCTGGTTGTTGACCGGGCAGCCGGTGTGACAGAACGGGATGCCGCAATCCATGCAGCGCGCCGCCTGCTTCCTGGTCCCTTCGTCACCCAGCGGGATGACGAATTCCTTGTAGTTCTGGATACGCTCCGCGACCGGCTCGTAAGCCCGCTCGGCGCGATCGATTTCCAGGAACCCGGTGACCTTACCCATCGGCACTCAGTCTTTCGCTCGGGAGCAGCGCCGGATCGGCCGGCCGCAGCCCAGTCCATCTTTCCCGTCGTCTGTGACGGGCTGAAATCCGTGGCGGGTCCGGCCCAGGGGCCGTCGTCCCACTGCAGTCGTCGGGCCCGTCGGAGGCCCGTGCATTTCCATCGCAGCCGGGCGATCGCTAGCCCAGCATCCGTTCACGTTCCACGAACGCGCTCCGCACCGTGGTGCAGGTCCAGCCATAGTCGAAGACTGGCTGGAATGTCACCGTGCCGCATCGTGTCCGTCATGCGACGAATGCCTGTTCCCGGCCGCCCGGCCGGCAATCCTATTCGCCGGCCTGGACCCTGAGCGCCTCGGACTCGCGCAGCGCCATGGCCGCGAGCGCCTTCTTGAACTCGGTCGGCATGACCTTCCGGAACTTCGGCAGCATCGCCGCCCAGTCGTCGAGCACGCGCCGCGCCACGGTCGAGCCGGTGTAGCGGGCGTGGTTTTCGATCAGGACCCGGAGCCGCCGCGCGTCGCCCGCCGAGAGGTCGCGCGTCACCTCGGTGACGGCCGAGAAATCGCCGCGTTCGATGTCCGCCGGCTCCTCCGTGACGTAGTCGATGTCCTGGAACTCGACCATCGCCATGTTGCAGCGCTGCCTGAAGCTGCCGTCCTCGTCGATGACGTAGGCGATGCCGCCCGACATGCCGGCCGCGAAGTTCCGGCCGGTGCGGCCGAGCACGACCACGACGCCGCCCGTCATGTACTCGCAGCAATGATCACCGGCGCCTTCGACCACGGCCACCGCGCCCGAGTTCCGGACGGCGAAACGCTCGCCGGCAACGCCGCGGAAATAGGCCTCGCCGGCGATGGCGCCGTAGAGCACCGTGTTGCCGACGATGATCGACTCTTCCGGCTTGAAGCCGGCGTCGTCGGGCGGACGGACGACGATGCGACCGCCCGACAGGCCCTTGCCGACATAGTCGTTGGCTTCGCCCACGAGGTCGAGCGTGACGCCACGCGCGAGCCAGGCGCCAAAACTCTGCCCGGCGGTGCCGCCGAGCGAGATGTGGATCGTATCCTCCGGCAGGCCGGGATGGCCGTATCGCCGGGCCACCGCGCCCGACAGCATCGCGCCGATGGTCCGGTCGGTATTGCGGATTTCGTGGCTCAGCCGGACCGGGCGCTTGCCCTCGAGCGCTGCCCACGACTCCTTGATGAGAGTCTGGTCAAGGACGTTCCCGAGCTCATGATCCTGCGTCTCGGTGTGCGAGATCGACACGCCTTCCACCGGCGCGGCCTTGTAGAACAGCTTCCTGAAGTCGAGCCCGTGCGCCTTCCAGTGGGCGACGTTCTTGCGGGCGTCGAGCATCTGCATCTGGCCGGTCATTTCGCCGAACTTCCGGTAGCCCATGGCCGCCATGAGCTCGCGGACCTCCTCGGCGACGAAGAAGAAGAAGTTGACTACGTGCTCGGGCGTTCCGGTGAATCTCCGCCGCAGCACCGGGTCCTGCGTGGCGACGCCCACCGGGCAGGTGTTGAGGTGGCACTTCCGCATCATGATGCAGCCGGCAGCGATCAGCGGCGCGGTCGAGAAGCCGAACTCGTCGGCACCCAGAAGCGCGCCGATGACGACGTCACGGCCGGTGCGGAGGCCGCCGTCGACCTGCACGGCGATGCGGCCGCGGAGGCGGTTGGCAACCAGCGTCTGGTGGGTCTCGGAAAGGCCGATCTCCCACGGCGAACCC
>CAXNGA010000056.1:0-7959 GCA_964201375.1 Kaistiaceae bacterium | reverse complement strand
GCTACAGACTGCCTCCGTAGCCAGCAAGGCGAAGCGCCGTCTGTTCACAGTACCTGAGGATAACGTCATTCCGCCGGAGCGAGCTGCTTTGGTTGCCGCCGGAACGTCACCCAGGCCGGGCGCCGGAACAGGAAGCGAAGGGGAGTATTGCGGACCGCCCAGAACATCAGGACGGGTCCGATGACACCCGCGGCCGTCACCACGAGTGAGATCATGCCGACGTCGGTGATGAGGCCTGTCGAGACCAGCACGGTTCGCGCCCCGGCCATGAAGATGAAGAACGCCAGGTACACGACGATGGAGTTCTCGCCGAGATAGCGGAGCGGCGCGCCGAACCGGGTCAGCGACATCAGCGCGCCAAAGGCGACGACGGCCATGCAGCCCACAAGGCCCCAGCCCAGCGAAACGAGGGGGAGCGGCGCGATGCCGCTCACCACCAGCGCCCAGTTGGCGACTGCCCACGCAAGGAGAGCGAGAATCGTCGGTCCGACATGGCGCATTGCGGTCTCGGCGATGCGGAACACCAGCGGGGCGAACAGGTAGCCGATGTAGAAGAAGACGAAGCGGGTGGCGAACTCGTCGATGACCAACCAGCCGGTATGGATCGGCAGGATCTCCAGCGCGGCGCCCACGACCAGGACGACCTGCCACGGGATGCGGAACTGTTTCGTCAGCTTCACCACCACGAACAGGACCGGCAGCAGGTAGATGAACCAGAGGGTCCCGAACGGGTCGACGAAGGACCGCAGGAACAGCTCGCCGACGCCGGACCATCCCAACTCGCCGGCCATCGAGGGCGCCTTGAAGGCGAACGAGATGAGGAGCCAGAGGACGTAGAAGTAGAGGTAGTGGACGACCTTCTTGTCGGCGTAGTGGCCCCAGTCGCGGTCGATCACCCGCGACAGAAAGAGACCCGCGATCAGGAAGAAATCCGGCATACGGAACGGCCGTGCGAACTCCACGACAGGGTGGAGGAAGCCGACGGCACCGCTCATCGCCTCCTCGACACCGAGCGTCGAGTGCATCATCACGATGAGGACCATGCAAAGGCCCTTGGAGTAGTCGACCCAGTCGACCCGGGGCTTGAGGCTCGCCATGGCAGTGCTCGCGTTGCTGAGACCAGCACCACGATACGCTCGGACGCCGCGATTTGAGTCGGTTTGTCGGAAGTAACGTTAAGGTCGGATGCGGCCAGTTCGACTGCGATCCGGCATCGTGATCGGCTTCAGTGGTTTAGGTCCCGCGAGTTCGCGCGCAGGGCCGTGTCGGGCCCGCGTGGGCAGCGTGGTTGCGACCCTTCGCCCGATCCCTTGCCGAGGGGCAGCGATTCACCCCATCTGGGTGTCCGACACGGGGAACGGGCAGGAGAAGCGATGCGCGGGCTGGAAACTGGGCTGGAACGGACGATCTTCGCCAGCCGCTGGCTGCTCGCGCCGTTCTTCGTCGGCCTCATAGTAGCGATTCTGGTTCTCCTCGCGAAGTTCGCCAAGGAACTCGTCCACCTCGTCCAAGGCGTGTGGACATCGGGCGTGTACGAGTCGGTCATCTCGATCCTGACCCTCGTCGATATAGCCCTCATCGCCAGTCTCCTCCTCATAATGATCTTCTCGGGCTATGAGAACTTCGTGTCGAAGATCGGAATCGGTGTGCATGAGGACAGGCCATCCTGGATGGGCAAGGTCAGCTTCTCCGACCTCAAGCTCAAGCTGATCGGCGCGATCGTGGCGATCTCGGCGGTGGAGCTGCTCAAGGCATTCCTGACGAGCACTTCGTTCACGACCGAGCAACTGACCTGGAAGGTCATTATCCATCTCACCTTCGTAATTACGGGGGTGCTCTTCGCGTTCACCGACCGGCTTACGGAAGGTAAGTACGGTGACAAGGCCAAGCCGGTCGCCTGGAGCGAGCAGGCTGCGGCCGAAAAAGGGGAGGGCTGACCGTGTTCAAGCGTATCCTGGCGGCGGTGGACGTCGCCGATCCCGACAAGGGAAGAGCCATCGCGGCCATAGCGGCAGACATCGCCCGCGGGTCGGGGGCCGAACTCCGCCTCATGACGGTGCCGCTGATGCTCGAGGCGATTCGCGACTACCTCCCGGCGGGCGTCATGGCCAACGACGAGGCGGCGGCGGTGAAGCAGCTCGAGGCCATCGGGGCTTCGATCGACCTTCCGGCCGGCAAGCTGTCGGTGGTCGCTCCGCCCGGCAACATCGCGGACCGAACCCTGGCGGCGGCGGAGGCCTTTGGTGCTGACCTCATCGTCATCGGTCCGCACAAGCCGTCGCTGGCGAAGATGATCCTCGGGTCGAACGCCTCGGCGATCCTGAAGAACGCGAAAGTCTCGGTACTCGTGGCACGCTAGCAGCGTCGGCGCGGGGAGGCTTCAGGCAAGCCCCGGGGACTAAGCCCCGACGCGGACCTCGATCCCCGCTCGTGCAACGGCGGCCGGAACCGGACCGCCCATCGCCCAGTCGAGCAGTTCTGCGGTGTGGACGATCGGGACGGTCCGGCCGCGGTCAGCGAGGCCTTTGCCGATCTGTGCGATGCAGCCGATGTTGCCGGTGGCGATGATGTCCGGCCGCGTCTTCTCGATGTTGTCGACCTTCCGATCGCGGAGCTTCCCGGCGATCTCCGGCTGGAGAATGTTGTAGACGCCCGCGGAGCCGCAGCAGATGTGGCCCTCCGGCACCTCCTTCACCGTGAAGCCGGCGGCGGCGAGCAGCCGCTTCGGGCCGTCCTTGAGCTGCTGGCCGTGCTGCATCGAGCAGGCGGAGTGGTAGGCGACGGTGAGGCCCATCCGCGCGACGGGCGCAAGGTCCAGCGTCGGCAGGAACTCCGAGATGTCCTTCGCCAGCGCCGACACCCGCGCCGCCTTCTCTGCATAGGCGGGGTCGGTGCGGAACATGAAGCCGTAGTCCTTGATCGTCGTCCCGCAGCCGGAGGCGGTGATCAGGATCGCGTCGATGCCGTCGCCCTCGATCTCCCGCGTCCAGGCGTCGATGTTGCGCTTCGCCTGCTCGAGGCTGGCATGCTCGTGGCCCATGTGATGGACGAGAGCGCCGCAGCAGCCTTCGCCGGCGGCGTACACCACCTCGACGCCGAGGCGGTTGAGAAGGCGCACCGTCGCCTCGTTGATTTCGGGTGCCAGCACCGGCTGGGTGCAGTTCATCAGCAGCGCCACCCGCTTCACCCGCGGCTTCGCCGGGCGGAAGACGTCGCCGCCCTTCTGCTTCGGCTTTGCCGGCAGCTTTCGCGGCGCGAGGTCGAGCATTGCCTTGAGGCGCGGACCCACGGCCGGGAGGACGCCGAGGACCGGCTTGAACGGGCGGCCGAGCCTTGCCGCCGTGAGCGCGAGGCGGAACCGGCCGGGATAGGGGAGGATGGCCGCCAGCACCTTCCGCATCAGGCGGTCGTGCCAGGAGCGGGTGTAGGTCTCCTCGATGTAGGCCCGGGCGTGGTCGACGAGGTGCATGTAGTGAACGCCCGACGGGCAGGTCGACATGCAGGACAGGCACGACAGGCAGCGGTCGATATGCGTGACGACCTCCTTCGAGGCCGGCTTCGCGTTCTCCAGCATGTCCTTCATCAGGTAGATGCGGCCGCGCGGACCGTCGAGTTCGTCGCCGAGGAGGAGATAGGTCGGGCAGGTAGCGTTGCAGAAACCGCAATGGACGCAGGTGTGGAGAATCTTCTCCGACGCCGCGGTCCGCGGGTCTTCCAGCTGTTCGGGAGCGAATTCGGTCCGCATCAGCGCTCGTCGTGTTCGATGGCCTGGGCGATGTAGTAGCGCAGTACGGCCTCGTTGATATCTGCGACGCTTTTGAGCCGCACGTTCTTCGACACCTTGCCGACGCCCTCCAGCAGCCCGAACCGGTCCTCGAACGAGGCGCCGCGCGAGAACGCGAAGGTCAGCCCGCCCTTGCCGGCGTTGAGCACCGCGATGCCGCGGGTGAGCTTCCACATCGGGATGCCGTAGCTGATCCCCTCCCATGCATCAGGTACCGCGTCACGCATGAGGGCGACGATCTTGCGCGCGGCGTCACGGTGCGCCGGGAGGACCTTCTCGGCGACGAAGGCATCGACTTCGGCGGTCATGGAGAGGCAGGCGCTCGGTAGGACCAGGGATTGAGAAGTGTGGCACCCGTTCTTGCGAAATCCGCCAGGTTGCGGGTTGCCACCGTCATCCCATGGACCAGCGCCGTGGCGGCGATGAAAGCATCCCGCTCCGACTTGGGGTCGGGCACGTGCAACGACGCGCAGCGGAGCGCCACTTTCTTGTCGACGGGAAGGATTCGACCCTCAAAGCCGGGCAGAACCCAGTCGTCGACCCATTGCCTGAACAGAACTGCTCCTGTCGGGTCTCGCCGCTCGCGTCTTTGCGCGCCTATCTCGACCTCGAGAATCGTGATCACCGACAGAAACAGGAGGTTAGGTTCGACCGAGTTCGCCCAAGCGGCGACGGCTGGGTCCACTCTGTTCGGCCGCCTCAACTCGGATACGACGTTCGTGTCGAGGATGAACATCAGTCGAAGTCGACCGGCCTGAAGAGGGGACCCATCAGCTTCGGGATCTCGAAATCGTCGTCGTCCGCACCGGGCTGAGCGAGCATTTCCACGATGCTCTTGGGACGAGTGCTCAGTCGCTCGTATTCTTCGTGCGTCATCAGGACGTGGGTCGGCCGGCCTCGATCGGTGATGATGACGGGGCCCTGTTCGGCGAGCTTCTTCGCGGCGCTGCGATCCTGATTGAACTTCCGGCTGGAGATCGACGTCGCGGGCGGCTTCGAGCTGATGTTCATTGATGTCCGGCTTTCGGCCGTGGGAACCAGCATAATGTAGCAACGTAGCTACATCCATTCAACGGCCGCTGCTCAGGCGAACATCCGCCCCGGCTCGAACACCCCCTGCGGGTCGAAGCTCGCCTTGATGCCATGCGTCAGCCGCATCGACACCGGGTCGAGCGGCTGGAACACCGGCACCGCCGCCCGCACTGCATCCGGCGCCCGGACGAGCGTGGCGTGGCCCCCCACCCTTGCCACCGCGGCACGGATGATTGCGGCGCCGGCATCGCCTGCGGCCAGGGTCGAGAGCCAGACCAGACCGCCGCCCCAGTCGTAGAACCAGCGCGCGCCGGGAAGCTGGCGACCGATCGCGGCCGTTACCTCCGGGCCGCGCGCTGGTGCGGTCGAGATGCGCCAGACGGCGTCGCTGTGCGGGTCGGCGAGGTAGGCCGCATCACGGACGTTGCGCCAGAGCGCATCCGAGTCGGTGCCGTCGATACGCTCCGTCTGGCGGCCGGCAGCGACCAGCTTGCCGATCTCGCCGAGGCGGTAGGTCACCGAGTCGGCGAACCCTTCGACGCGGATGAGCGTCCGAGCCCCGCTCCAGTCCATCCCGGAAGGAAGGTGGGCGGCGCCCGTCGGCTCGAACGGCGAGCCGAGCGCTCCGGAGAGGGCGGCGATCGCGGTGGCGTCGTCGAGGTCGTGGATGACGAGCGTTGCCGCCTGCTCGGCCCGGGGCAGTACCTTGAATGTGACCTCGGTTAGGAAGCCGAGCGTGCCATGGGCGCCGGAGACGAGCTTCACGAGATCGAGGCCGGTGACGTTCTTCATCACCCGGCCGCCCGACTTCACGATCTCGCCGCTTCCATTGACGAGACGGATGCCGATCAGGCTGTCCCGCGCCGCGCCGCCGCTGATGCGCCGCGGCCCCGACACGTTCGCCGAAGCCACCGCGCCGATCGTGGGCGTGCCGGTCGAGGCGAGAAGCGCCCGATGGTCCATCGGCTCGAAGGCGAGTTGCTGGCCGTGCGCGGCCAGGGCTGCCTCGACATCGGCGAGTGGGGTTCCCGCGCCGGCGCAGATCACCATCTCCGACGGCGCGTGGAAGACGATGCCGGAGAGCTTTGCCGCCGACAGGATCGCGTCGGCCGGTACGGGGCGGCCGAGCCCGGTGCGCGTGCCGCCGCCGCGGATCGTCAGTCGCCGGCCCCCAGCCGCGGCGGCCGCAACAGCGGACGCGGCTTCCTCCTCGGAGGAGGGGGCCAGGATTTCCCGCTCGGCTGCGCTCACGCGGCGACCGGCAGGGTCGGCGCGCGGCCCTCGAGCGGGAACACCTTCGCGGGGTTCAGCAGCCAGGCGGGGTCGAACACCGCGCGGACCCGCATCTGCTGGTCGAGGTCGGCCTTGTTGAACTGCACGCCCATCAGGTCGCGCTTCTCGATGCCGACGCCGTGCTCGCCGGTGAGGCAGCCGCCAACCTCGACGCACAGGCGGAGGATGTCGTTCCCCGCCTCCTCGGCGTCGTGCGACTGCTTCAGGTCGTTGGCGTTGTAGAGCACCAGAGGGTGAAGGTTGCCGTCGCCGGCGTGGAAGACGTTGGCAACGCGGAGGCCGTAGGAGGCGACGATCTCGCCGATGCGGCGAAGGACCAGTGGTAGCTGCCCCGTGGGGATCGTGCCGTCCATGCAGATGTAGTCCGCGATCCGGCCGGTTGCCCCGAAAGCCGACTTCCGCCCCTTCCAGATGAGCGCCGTCTCGAGGGCGGACTTCGATTCGCGGACGGTCTCGACGCCGTGCTCGCCAGCGATGGCGACGATCCGGGCGAGCTGGTTCTCCATCTCGCTCTCCGAGCCTTCCACCTCGACGATGAGCATTGCGCCAGCGCCGAGCGGATAGCCGGCGTGGGAGAATGCCTCGCAGATCGCGATCGCCTCGTGGTCCATGAACTCGAGCGCCACCGGCAACATGCCGGCCGCGATGATGCCGGCCACTGCCGCGCCGGCCTTCACGCTGTCGGGGAAGGCGAGCAGCACCGGCCGCGCCCCTTCCGCAGCACGGAGGATGCGCACGGTCGCCTCGGTGACGATGCCGAGCTGGCCCTCCGAGCCGCAGACGAGGCCCAGGAGATCGTAGCCGGGCGCATCGAGATGCGTGCCGCCGATGTCGACGACCGAGCCGTCGATGAGCACCATGCGGACGCCGAGGAGGTTGTTGGTCGTGACGCCGTGCTTGAGGCAGTGCGCACCGCCGGAATTCATCGCAACGTTGCCGCCGATGGTGCAGGCGAGCTGCGAGGACGGGTCGGGCGCATAGAAGAAGTTCTCGTGGCGGACCGCGTCGGTGATGGCGAGGTTCGTCACGCCCGCCTGCACCCGCGCGAACCGGTTGGCAAAGTCGACCTCGAGGATCTTCGTCATCTTGCCGATGCCGACGACGACCGCGTCCTCCTGCGGGATCGCGCCGCCGGAAAGCGAGGTGCCCGAGCCGCGGGCGACGACCGGCACCTTCTGCTGATGGCAGTATCTCAGGACGGCCGAGACCTCTTCGGTCGAACGCGGCAGGACGACCGCAAGCGGCATCCGGCGGTAGGCCGAGAGCGCGTCGGTCTCGTAGGCGCGGCGCTCGTTCTCCGCGGTGATGAGCGCCGAAGCGGGGACCAGCCGGGACAGGCCCGCCACGATCTCTCCGCGGCGGGCGAGGATGCTCTGATCAGGGGCGGGGAAGGGGATCATCGCCGCTCCGCGCTGGTGGCTAGACCGGCTCGACCGTCCGCGCCTTGTCGCCGCCTGCCGGCGGGGTCCAGGCGTTTTCGACGGTGAGCTCGGGGTCCAGGCACAGGATGTCCTCGAACTCGTTCACCTTGTCGAGGTCGGTGCCCATCGAGATGTTGGTCACGCGCTCGATGATGAACTCGATGACGACCGGGACCTGATGTTCCTTCATCAGTGCCTCGGCCTTTGCGAAGGCCTCCTTGAACTCGTTGGGGCTCCTCACGCGCACGCCCTTGCAGCCCAGGCCCTCGGCGACGGCGATGTGGTCGACGCCATAGCCCGCCACCGAGTCGTCATTGTCGGACGCGTTGATGTTCTCGAAGGCAAGGCTGACCTCGAAGTCCATCTGGAAGCCGCGCTGCGACTGGCGGATGAGGCCGAGATAGGAGTTGTTCACGACGACGTGCAGGT
>CAXNGA010000055.1:0-8043 GCA_964201375.1 Kaistiaceae bacterium | reverse complement strand
GGGATCGCGGCAACAGGAATGCCGAGGACGCCCTCTACGTCGCCGCCCCAGGCGATGCCGTCACCGGGGACGGACCACTGGTATGTGACTTCGCCGACCGACGACAGCACATCGACGGCGCTCATCGGCGACGTGCTCTCTTCTTTGGTGTTCAAGGCGGCCTCCCCTGCAAAGGCCACGGGCACCGGGCCTGCGCCCGGTGGTCTCCGCCCTAGTTCGGCGGCACGTGGTCGCCGAACGTGATGTCGCGGGTGGCGAGGCGGAGTGTCACGACCACACCGGTCAGGACGTCGATGAGCGCTATGATGGTCAGGATGAAGAAGGTGGAATTTGCCGCATCACCGAGGACCACGAACTCGATCACGTAGATGATGAGGACGATGATCGAGAGGAGATGGTTCGTCACCGCGTTCCTGGCCATGCTGGTCGCCCGGAATACCTCGCCCATCAGCGCGAGGAGCCCGACGATCACCATCAGGTCACCGACCCGGAGCGGCCAGTCGACCCCCGAGAACAGCGGGAGCGTGAAGATCACGTTGTCCCAGACCGTCGGCTCCGAGAACAGGATCACGAGGTTGAAGACGACGAGGGGAACGATCGTAAAGGGGATGTTGCGAAGCATCGCGGTCCTCCGCCCGGGTTTCCACGCACTCTAGCAGACCAATGGCGCCGCCAAAGAAAAGGCCGGCGCATGGCCGGCCCTTGTCAACAGCGTGTCTGTACCCGTCTACGCCTCGGTCTTCGGCGTGAGGACCTGCCGGCCGCGGTACATGCCGGTCTTCAGATCGACGTGATGCGGACGACGGAACTCGCCCGAGTCCTTGTCCTCGACATAGGTCGGGGCCTTGAGGGCGTCGGCGGAACGGCGCATGCCGCGCTTGGACGGCGAAGTCTTTCTCTTGGGAACGGCCATGGGTTCGGCTCAGTCTCTCGATAGGTTTGTCGGTGTTTGGAGGGCTCCATATCCCAACGCGCGCCGTTTGGCCAGCGGTCAGAGGCCGGCGCGAGACATCAGGGACGCCGGCCGACGGCCCTGACGCGGCCCTGCGATGCGACAGAGTGACAACGGGGGCAATGATCATCGAAAGCACCCTCCGATGAAACGCCATCTCGCAACGATCCTCTCCGCGACCGCTCACCTTTCGTGCGTCAGAGGAACAGTCGTCGGGCGTCTGTCCGGTCGGGCTGGCGGACTTGAAGGGACAACGGGTAGAGACAGACGCCTCGATCGAGATCCCTGGGGGCGCCGTCCTTGCGGAGATCCACATGCGCGTATTGTTGTCCTCGATGCGAATGACCGGCCACATCAGGCCGCTCCTGCCTTATGGGGAAGCATTGCGCCGTCACGGCCACGAGGTTGTCTTCGCCGCACCGCTTGATGCCGCTGCCCAGTTGCGGGAAGCCGGACTCCCCCACGCGGTGTTCGGCCATCCAGGCGATGTGGAGCTGGGCGAGGTCTGGGCGTCGGCCGCCGACCTGTCGCACCACGAGAAGATGGACACGTTCGTCAGCAGGATCTTTGCTGACCTCAACGTCCGCGCCGCCCTTCCGGCGCTTCGTGAGACCATCCGGACCTGGAGCCCGGACCTCATCGTCCGGGAGTCAGCGGAGTTCGGCTCGGCGATCGCGGCTGTTGAGGCGGGCATCCCGTTCGCGACGGTGGCAACGTCGAACCGCCTTTCCGAAGGCTGGGTGGCGGCCAGGGCATCCGCGTCCATCGACGTCATCCGAGGCGAAGTCGGGCTCGATCAGGACGACGGAGCATCCCTGCTCACCTCGCCTACCTTCACCTCGTTCCCCGCCTCGCTTGACGGCGACGCGCCGCCTGGGCCGGCGATGTCCCTGTTCCGAGTCCGAACAACGCGGGAGAACGTGCGTCCGGGTCGCCCGGTCCCGGCATGGGCGATCGACGACGGTCGCCCGCTGGTATTCGTCACGTTCGGCACGCTCGCGGCCGGGTCGGCGAAGAACCACGGCCTGTTCCGCGCCGCGCTTGACGCGGTCGCCGCCCTGCCCGTGCGCGCGCTGATGTCGACGGGAGCCGAGATGGACAAGAGCGTCCTCGGAGTGCTCCCAGCGAATGTGACCGTGGAATCGTGGGTGCCCCAGGGCGACATCTTCCCACGGGCCAGCGCTCTCGTTTGCCACGGTGGTTCGGGCACGCTCCTGGCTGGACTGGCGCATGGCCTGCCGATGGTCATAGTCCCATTGACGGCCGACCAGCCCGACAACGCCCGCCGGGTCGAGGCAGTGGGCGCCGGCGTGACGATCCTCGATCACGATGCGATGTCGCTACGGGCGGCCATCGAGCAGGTCATCAGAGATCCGACAACGCGTATTGCGGCGGACCGAATGGCCCACGAGATGGCCGCGCTTGCGACCATGGACGACGCCGTTCGCGAGCTCGAGCGCCTTGGTCGGAACTGACCCCGGTCAGGCGATCGACTGAGCAAAGCGAATCACTCAAAGCCGTGATCGTCCATAGTCCTGCAGCAGCCTGCCAGGTTCGCCGCCGGCTCACCAAGCTCCGAAGCCCTCTCCGCGATCGGGGCAAGGGACGCCGAGCAGGATCCGCTCTCGTTCGCGGATGGGCTACTCCGCCCGCCGTCCGGGATCGTGCTACAAGGCCGCGGCTGGTGCCCTCGGCTAATCCACCAACGGCCTGCGAAAGGGCCGGCCGGCACAGTCGAGCACAAGGCAGCGAGGTCCGGATGCGTTTCGTTATCGGCACGGTGATCGTGATCGCGGCAATCACCGCCGTCCTGCTGCTGACCCGCTGACGGGGCTGCGGTTCGCGCGCAGGCGCTGACCGCTCAGCCCTCGGTCTTCTCCCGGTAGTAGTAGTTGGCCTTCCGGCCGAAGAAGATGGCGCGCAGCCGGCGGCGCATGCCTTCGCTGCGGCGGAGCGGCGCCACGACCATGCGGGCCGCCGTGTACGCCGCGACCTTCACCCCGTCATACCAGGGGTGCCTGCCCGGCACGGGCTGCGGCAGCCTCATCTTCCGCATCACCGCATTGACGAAGTAGAGGCTGTTGAGCCGGACGTCGCGCTTCGACTTCCAGGTGATGGCCATCGAAATGGCGTAGCGGTCGCCCGTCCGCACCCAGTGCGGCCAGGTGTAGGGCAGGAACAGCCCGTCGCCGGGCAGCATCGCAAACACCCGCGCCCTGGCTTCGAAATCCTCGTGGTAGCGGAGGTTCCGGTGCTTTCCGGGATAGACCTCCATCTCCTCCTCGGGGACGAGCGAGCGGTCGCGGTTGTCGAAGACGTGCATCGCCTTGGGGCCGGCGAGGTGGACGAAGAAGTTCTCCTCGTAGTCCATGTGGAACGGCGTCACCGCGTTCGCGGACGCCACGAAGATGAAGCCCTGGAAGTCGCGCATGCCGGCGGCGGCCGCGCTCTTCCGGCCGAGCGCCTTCGCGGCGTCGTCGAGCGCTCCGGCGATGAGCGCGCGGTACTCCGGGATCGTCTCCACGTTCTTCAGCACCAGCCAGGCGTCGGCGGTCTCGATCTTCCGCACCACCTCGGCGGGCGCCAGGTCGAGCGCCGGGACGTCCTCGGGGCGCTGGTCGGGCTGGAGCCCGCCGGAATTGAACTCGACCCGGTCGCCGTCGAGCCGGCCCGCGAGCACCGCCAGGGCATCCAGCGACAGGAGATGATGGCCGCACAGGCCATGGCGGATGGCGAACGGCTCGTCCGGAAAGCGGCTTTCGGCGCCGCGCTCGATTGCGATCACGGTCATGCTTCACCTCTTTCTGGTTGGGGTGCGCGGGACTTCCGGCCACCGAGGCGCGACCGCAGCGTGCGCGCTGCGGCGCGGCCGCGCGCCTCCGTGGTCCGCAGCGCAAGGCCCACGCGGAAGAGCGCGCGGTTGCGGACAGGCGCGAGCACAAGCGTCTCGAGCGGCAGGCGCCCGCGCCACAGATGGTCGATCATCGGGTGGTTCGGCGCGGCGAGGGAATCGATCCGCGCGATCGCCGGATCGGCGAAGAGGAGCGGCGGCGCTTCCAGCATCAGCTGGGCACCGGGCGAGAACCGGGCGAAGGCCTCGTCATGAGCGATCTTCCACGTCGTGGCCGTGCCGCCGGCGACGAACACCACCAGCATCGCGACCGCCGTCCCGCCGGCGCGCAGCGTCAGGATGCGGCAGGCGCCGTCGCGTGCCAGCCCGGCAACCGCCGCCCGCGCGAAGGCGGCGACCTTCGGCAGGTCGCGCATCGCGGTGCCGCGGCGGCCCTTCCAGCCGGCGGCCTCGAGCACGAGGAACTCCTCGAACGCCCGGCCGACCTCGGCCGGCATTGCGGCGACCTCGACGCGGACCGGCGCCGTCTCGTGCAGGCGGCGCATCTGGCGGCCGAATTCCTTCCGCCGCCGCTGCGGCAGCGACCGGCGCGGATCGATGCCGTCGACGCGACGGTCCAGCATCGCCCGTTCGTGGCAGTCGAGCCGGATCGCCTCGCGCCCGAGCGCCTCGGCCGCCTCGCGGATCGCCATGGCGATGGCACTCCCGCCGGGCAGATGCGGGAAAAGGACCGCCCTCCCCGCGCCGGCCGCCTCGATCGCACCCTCCACAAGGCCGCTGATGGCGCCGGGCGCATCGCCGGTAACGAGCGGCGCACCGAGCGGCGCGTAGTCGTGGACGAAGAACGACAGCGCGGGCGCCAGCCGCCCGATGCGGGTCGACACCACGGGCATCGCCGCCACCGCGCGCCCGCCCGCCACCAGGCAGGTCAGGAGTTCGACATGGCTGCCGAACGCCTCCGCCGCCTCCTGGAGGAAGGCCGGGTGGAGGAACACATTGTCCGCGACCGCGCTGCCCGCGAGGGTCCGGTAGACATCGCAGATGTCCGACAGCGGCAGGAGGTCCACGACGCCGCGCGTCAGGACGGCGGGCGCGGCCGTGCGCAGGCCTGCCGCGGAACCGGAAGCGCCGAGCGACACGGTCGCCATCAGTTCACCTCCGCCGATCGCCGCGGCGGAATCAGCACGAAGCCGATCCAGCACAGGATGCCGAGCCGCCGGTAGATCACGATGGCGAGCACCACCGCCTCGATCGAGATCGCGGTCGCCGTGGCGATTGCCGCGCCCTGGAGCCCCATGATCGGCACCAGGATGAAGTTGAGCGCGACGTTGAGGGCGAACACGAAGGCATAGACGACCGCGCAGATGCGCTGCTCGCCCGCCATGGTCAGGATGCTCTCCGCCGGCCCCACCGAGGCGCGGATCAGGAGGCCGGCAATGAAGGCGAAGAACAGCGGATAGCCGGCGACGAACCCCTCGCCGAAGAGCGACAGGATGGGCTTGCCGACGAGGAGAAGGATGATCGAGACCAGGAGCGACGGCCAGAACGTCCAGTGCAGCGTGTCGCGGATGAAGGACTGCAGCTTCGACTGGTCGCCGGAGGCGTAGTAGGCCGCGATGCGCTGGGCGGCACCGGCGCGCACCGCGAAATAGACGAAATGGATGAGGGCCAGCGCCTTTACGGCGGCGAAGTAGATGCCCGCCTGCTGCGGCTCCAGCAGCGCCCCGACGATGAGGATGTCGACATTGGTGAGGAGGTTGAAGAACCCCTCGACGATGAAGATCGGCAGCGAGATCGCGATCCAGTAAACCGGCCGGTACGACCGGGGCGCTGCCGGGATCGCGCGGTTGATGCGGCGCCGGAGGCTCCATGCCTGGTAGGCCGTCACGAGGTAGACCGCACCGACCGTGGCGTACATCGCCGTGACCGCGTTGGCGGGCGCGCCGGACATCATGGCGATCCACATGAAGGCAAGGACCGCCAGCGGCCGGTAGATGAACGGCGGCCAGAGCGCGACCGACACCCAGTTGAAGGCGCGCGACATGCCGTCCTGGATCTCGCCGATCGCAAGGATCGGGAGGCAGATCGCGGCGAGGTAGAACGGGGCGACGTAGTAGCTCGCGAGCCGGTCGCCGAGGAGCCAGATGCCCAGGACGCCGAGGAGCGCGACGATGCTCGCCGAGGCGAAGCCATAGGCGCGCGCACCCAGGATGAGCCCGCGGAGGAAGCCGTATTCGCTGCGCTCGAGGTATTCGGGGATGAACCGGACGACCGACATCTGGAAGCCGAGGCAGGAGAGGCCGCCCACGACGACGGCCGCGGTCCAGACCACGACGAACACGCCGAATTCGTGCTCGCCCATCCAGCGCGCCATGAACACCTGCGATCCGAGGGCGATCGCGGCCGAGACGACGCGGATGGCGAAGGCGATGATGGAGATGCGGCGCGAGACCGAGCGCTCGTCCGACGAGGTGAAGATGGTGTCGAGCGTCTGCGCGACCGGCAGCACCCGGCCGCGCAACGCCGCCGGCCGGACTTGCCCGGCAAACCCGGCGAAGGAAAGTCGCACGCGCCTTACTCCCCGTGCTTTCGACGGAGTGAGTTGTATCGGATCGATTTTAAATTTCGGTTGGGCATTCATTAGAATTACCGGCCATCATGGTAACAGGCCGGTAAGCATGTTCGGTGCGGAAAGCCGGATTAACCTTGACGCGGCGCTCGCGGGACCGTGAACGCGGCCTGATCACTTCGGTCGATCTGCCGCGGGCGCATCGCCTGCTCGGCGCGCCACCCGACGGCCCGGGCTGGCGAGGAGCCTTGCAAACCGGGGCCGCAGCACCGAAATTCGATCCTGGGGCAGAAGGACCTGACATGGACGAGGACGTGAAGCACGGCGAAATCCTGGGCCCGGCCGAACGGGCGCAGGAGCGGAAGGTGCGCCGCGGCTTCTGGGGCACGCTGCGCAAGGCCGCGCGGCAGATTCCGTTCTCGGAGGAACTGGTCGCCGCCTACTATTGCGCCACCGACAGCAACACGCCGACCCGCGTGCGGGCGGTGCTCCTCGGCGCCCTCGCCTATTTCGTGCTGCCGATCGACGCCATCCCGGACATCATGGCGGGCATCGGCTACGCCGACGACGCGTCGATCCTCCTCGCCACGCTCGGCATCGTCCGCGCCCACATCACGCCCGCCCACCGCGCGGCGGCGCGCGACGCCCTCGACGGCCGGGAGGCCGCCTAGCCTTTCGCCCTGCGCTCGGCGCTCCGCGCCTTCACGAGGCGCGCGATGAGGTCGTGCGGGATGGGTTCGCCGAACGGGAAGCGCACCGTTCCGGGGCCATGCCGGTAGGGCGCGATCTCGCTCTGGAGCGTCGGCGGCTCCGGCAGCGGATAGACCGAGACATAGGTCTTCCAGCCCCCGAAATAGACCAGCGGATGTCCGTCGAGGCGGTAGGCGGCGATGCCGTAGCTCATCGCCTCGGTCGCCTCGGGTTCGGCGGCGCGGATCGTCGCCCGCACCGATTCGAGAATCTCCCGCACGTCGTCGGGAAAGGCCGCGATGTAGGTATCGACGTCAGCCGGCTTCACTTTGTCCATGTTGCCCTCCGGCCGCCGATGATATCCGCAGCCGGGCCGTCGCTGAAGAGGCGCGGCAGCCCGTGGACTGCCCGGCCGGGCCGTTTCGTGGCAAGAGCGGCGCTGGCGCTTCGGATGGCAGAATGAACTACCGGCACCTCTACCACGCGGGCAACCACGCGGACGTCTTCAAGCACGCGATCCTGGCGCAGCTGATCCTGCACCTGCGGCTGAAACCGAAGCCGTTCGTGGTGATCGACACGCATGCCGGGCTCGGCTTCTACGACCTTGCCTCCGTGGAGGCGCTGAAGACGGGCGAGGCGGCCGACGGCATCGGCCGTGCGCTGGGCGCCGCAATGCCGGCGGCCGAGCCCTACCTCGCCATCGTCCGCGGCATGAACCCGGACGGGCTGGCGGTCTATCCCGGCTCGGCGGCGGTGGCGCGCGCGCTGCTGCGCCAGGACGACCGGCTCGTCGCGTCGGAGCTTCATCCCGAGGATCACCTGACGCTGCGGCGCCAGTTCCGCCACGACCCGCGCGTGTCGATCCACCACCGCGACGGCTACGAGACGCTGCTGGCCTTCATCCCGCCGCCGGAGCGGCGCGGCCTGGTGCTTGTCGATCCGCCCTACGAGGAGCGCGACGAGCCCGCCCGCCTCGGCGCC
>CAXNGA010000054.1:0-8080 GCA_964201375.1 Kaistiaceae bacterium | reverse complement strand
CGCCGAGGCCGGCGATCAGTCCGAGTGCCAGGGGCGACGGCAGGCCAATGGCCCACGCACCGACGCCAGTCATGACGCCGACGACGATCATCGCGACAATCTGGGCGCGCAGCCAGAGCTTGAGGCCATCACCAACCTTGTCGAATGCTTCACGCGCCTTGGAGTGCCACGCCCTGGGGAACAGGAGAATGGCGCCATCTCGGTACTTCGACGGCTCGGCGGCAATGAACACGGCGGCGACGAGGACGAGAAGGAAGGTAGTGACGACCGTTACCAACGCGCCGACGACGCTCATCAGGCCGGTGAGCAACTGGTCGCCCATTCCGCCGATCGTTTCCGCGATCTCGTCGGCGGTGTTCGGAAGGCGGATGCCCCAGGCATCCTGGATCTGGTTCGCGGCCTGCACCACGCGGTCGAGTAGATTCGGGAGCTGCGTCTGGATCTGGGGCCACGACAGAAAGAACGCGAGGCCAAGAACGGTGACCAGGAGTACGCTCGCGATGGCGAGGCTGGTCTTCTGGCCAAGGCCCGTCCAGGCGCGAATCCGTCCCGCGGCAGCGCCGAGTCCCACGGCCACGAGTACCGACGCGAATGCGATCAGCCAGACATGGCGAAGAAGAATCGCGATGGTCACGAACAGGACCACAGCGACCGTGATCAACAGCTTCCTGAGATAGGGCAGCTGCTCCTGCGGCTGCCAGCTCGGCGCGTGACGGCTTGCCATGGTTCACCTCCGACCCGGTCGCGCTCGTTAACGGACGCAAGGACGGCAGGTTCCCGCGATGCCCTGATCCACCCGCGACGGCACGCCGCGAGAGGATCCGAGCAACCCCGACGCGACGAGCGCGTTGGCGGCTTGAGGGTGGGCACGACACGGAGCAATCCGATGAAGGAGCACACCCGCACCGACGAGCCCGTCGCGCACCAGCGACAAGCCCTTGCCGGTCACAGAGGTCTGGCGGACCCGGTCCGTATCCGGCTTGGAACGACGATGCTCGCAGCGAAGATCGGCCTTACCCTGCTCCTGGTCACGAGCCTTTTCGGCATCGGCCTCATCAACGTCGCCAATCCTGACGCAATGGAATCAATTGCGCTCGACCACCTCGAACAGGGCTTGGTCGTCGCGGTACCCTAGCCTATGGAGGAAGAGGGTTCCGAGAACGCTGCGGGAGGCAGCGCCGGACCCTGAGTCAAGGTTGGGGAGGCGGGCTGCATGGTTCTGGCGGTCACGGCTGCGATCACGCTCGCGTTCGGCGTGATTCTCGGCGTCGGAGGCGTTTGGCTCTCTTCGCTCGGCGGTTCGGCCTACTACCTCATCATCGGCATCTCGCTCTCGGCGATCGGCCTTTCGCTCTGGCAGCGACGGGCAGAGGCGCTATGGTTTTATGGCGCCCTTGTTGCCGTAACCCTGGCGTGGGCCATTCTCGAAGTCGGTTTCGACTGGTGGCCCCTTGCCGCGCGCGGCGGCGTCATCGTCCTCCTGGGCCTCTGGCTCATCACCCCCTTCGTCACGCGGCGGCTGAAATGGGGCACCAAGGATGCCGTCGGCCGGACGCGGCTCATCGCAATCGCTCCTCTCGCCGTGGCGCTCCTGGCATCGGTCGGAACCGGCGTCGCCTCGTTCCTGTTCGTCGACCTGCACAATACCGAGGGCACCCTCCCCGGCCAGGTCGTCAGCATTCCCGCCAGCGAAATCCCCGATGGCGACTGGCCGAACTACGGGCGTACCCTTTCGGGCAACCGGTGGTCCCCGCTGCAGGCGATCAACACCGCCAATGTCGGGCAACTCGAGGTCGCCTGGACCTACAATACCGGCGAGATTCCCGATGCCGGCAGCCCCGCGACCTTCGAGGTCACGCCGGTCAAGGTTGGCAATAGCCTCTACCTGTGCTCTCCGAGCCAGATAGCCATTGCCCTCGACGCGGCGACCGGCGCCGAGCGCTGGCGCCATGACCCGGCCGTCGACGAAGCGGTGCTGGCCCTGCGGCAGACCTGCCGCGGCGTCGCCTACCATGAAGGCACCGGAAGCGGCGCCTGCGCCGCCCGGATCTACCTCGCCACGGCCGATGGCCGGCTGCTGGCGCTCGACGCGGCTACCGGGACGCCCTGTGCGGACTTCGGTGCCAGCGGAACGGTCGACCTCTGGCAGAGCATGCCGCACCACACCGACGGCGCGTACATCCTGTCGAGCCCGCCGCTCGTTGCCGGCGGCTATGTGATCCTCGGCGGTTCCGTGGCCAATGCCGAGACCGGCTCGCAGCCTTCCGGCGTCGTCCGTGCCTACGACCTCACGACGGGGCGGCTGGCCTGGAACTTCGACGCAGGCAATCCCGACACGATCGCCCCGCGCCGCGCCGACCAGACCTTCACGGACTTCGGGCCGAACGTCACCGCGGCGATGAGCGTCGACCCCGCGCTCGGTTACATCTATGTGCCCACCGGCAATGTACCGCCCGTTCACTATGGGGCGACGCGAGCCCCGCGTCCCGACGCCCTTTCGTCCGCCGTTCTGGCCCTGGATATCCAGACCGGCCGATTGATGTGGTCGTTCCAGACGGTGCACCACGACCTCTGGGACATGGACGTCGCGGCACAGCCGGTGCTGATGGACATCATGGTCCGGAATGTTCGTGTTCCGGTGCTGATCCAGGCGACCAGGCAGGGCGACATCTTCATGCTCGACCGGCGGACCGGTCAGCCCGTCATCGCCGTCACCGAGGAGCCGGCGCCGCAGGACGAGGTCGCCGAGGGCGACTTCGTCAACGTGACGCAGCCCGCATCCGCGCTGTCCTTTGCGCCCCGCACCCTCACCGAGGAGGACATGTGGGGCCTGACGATGTTCGATCAGCTCGCGTGCCGCATCTGGTACCGGTCACTGGCCTATGAGGGACGCTTCACGCCCCCCTCGGTCCGCGGGACGCTGGTGCATCCCGGCAATTACGGGGTGTTCGGCTGGGGCGGCATCGCCGTGGATCCCATCCGGCAGGTGATGATCGGATCGCCGTCATACATCGCCAATCGGGTGCGGCTGGTCTCGCGCCCCGAACTCGCACCGGTGCCCGAGCCAGCGGTCGAACCAGATGCAGAACCGGCTCCAGCCGAGGTGGCGGCAGCGCCAGCGGCAGCCCCCGCCACACCGGCTGCCGCGGCCCCTGCAGCTGGCGCCGCGCCGGCGGCCCCGGCCGTCGAAGTCGCAGCGGCCGAGGTGGAGGCACCTCCGCCGCCCGAGGATCTTCGGCCGCTGTTCACCGCCGAGGTCGTTCCGTTCCTGTCTGCTCTCGGCATCCCCTGCAATGCGCCGCCGTGGGGCTATGTCGCCGGAGTGGACCTCAGCACGGGCCGCCTCGCGTGGCAGCATGTCGCCGGCACCGTCCAGGACGTCGCCCCCCTCCCGGTACCCATCGGCATGGGCGTGCCGACACATGGCGGCCCGCTCGCAACCGCTGGCGGCCTCGTCTTCATCAGCGGATCGCTCGACAACTTCATCCGCGCCTATGACGTGACGACCGGGGACGAGTTGTGGAGCGGCCGGCTGCCCGCCGGTGGCCAGGCGACACCGATGACCTACTCCACGGCCGATGGCCGCCAGTTCGTCGTGGTAGCGGCGGGCGGCAACGGAGCGCTCGGCACCACGCGCGGCGACGGGCTCATCGCCTATGCCCTCCCGGCGTCCCTTACCGGTGCCGCCGCTGCGGCCAATGAGGGACCCGCGGTCGGCGCGCCGGCTGAGCTGCTGCGTCCGCCGACGGCCGCGGAACGCCAGGGGGCAAACCCGACGCGGACGACTGCTCCGGGCCCGGCAGAGGCGCCCGCCGAACCGCCGCCGGCTCTGGCCGATCCGGCTGCTGCGGGGGCCCCCGCCCCGGTTACGCCGGCACCGTGATCTCCTGCCCGTCGCCGGCTGCGATGGGCGGAACGGCTTCGGCGGAGAGCTCCGGGACGGCCGGCTCGGCTTCGGTTGCGAACACCATCGACGGCGCCCTGGTGGCGCGCGGTCCGGGACGGCGCGCCGGAGACGGGGCGAACAGGCCTGCCAGCGGCGGATCGAGGATCAGCAACTCCACCGCCAGATCAGCCCTGATGGCGGCGCCCGCCACGGTGGGGCGCCCTCCGATCAGCGCTGCCACGCGTTCCGCCAGCGCGCGGCGCTCCTCGGCTGCGGCCCCGGTCACCAGGCGGCGTGTCCGGTCGACCAGGAACTCCGCCCAAGCCCTGTCGGTCCCCGATACGGCCCGGTCGAGCGCGAGGAGGAGTTCCAGGGCGTCCACGCTCTCATCGCCGCGCGGCATGGCGCGCTCGAGCCGCCGGACATCGCCGAAGCGGACCCGGTTGTCGCGGAGGGCGGTAGCCACGCAGGCGGTGAGCGGCTGCATATCCATCGTAACCTCCCTGGCGCGAGGCCGCAGGGATCCGCCCGCGAAGAGGCGACACCTCCGCGGCTTCCTGCGCCGGCTCTGTGGTGACGATGGAATGGTCCCACGTGACCACGGTCCGGTCAACGGGAACGCGGGGCGAACCGAACCGGACTGATTCCGGATTCAGCAATTGGTAGAATGAGTTACGGAGAGCGGCAGGCCGGCGCTCATGGCTAACGGCCGGTAACCAACCCATCTCGCCGCCGCGCAGCTGCGGTTAGCTGCGTTCGCCTGAGAACGCAAAAGGCCGCGGCGTTGCCGCGGCCTTCACCGGTCCGGATTGTCTCCGCCTGAGCGCGCGGCGCTTAGCGACCGAAACGCCAGGCCAGTCCGCCCGAGAGCCAGACGTAGCCAGGAGCCAGTCCGTCGCCGAAGCCCCAGTAGAGCATCGTCTCGCCGCGGAGACTCAGGTTGGCGCCGAGAGCCACTTCGACGCCGCCCCCGCCGACCAAAGCCCAGTTGCCACTGTCCCACCCGATCCCGCCGAGCGTGAAAACAAGCACGCGCTCGCCAAGAAGCACGCCCGCCCGGCCGAGGCCGTACATCTCGAAGGCCGGGTCGCTGAAATCGTAGAGGCCTGCCTGGACTTCTCCTCCGACAACCAGCCGCTGGCCGATGGTGAAGCCCTTGCCGACGATGCCCGTAACGCGGCCGGAGTAGAATTCGAGCGGGTCTGACGCGAGGTAGACGCCGCCGATGGCGCCGACGTAGAAGCGGCTCCAGTCGAACGCTGGCGACGGTGCGGGCACTGCGACGACGACAGGCCCAGGCATCATCGGCATCGAAACATCGGCTGCCTGAGCGTTGGTTGCTACGGCGAGCGCGCCAGCCGCCAAGGCTGCAACGAGTATCTTCATCGACCCGATTCCCCATCAATGTTGTACAACACATCTTCTGGTTGGCTGCATGGCACAAGCGGGGTCCCGCGTCCGCGCCGTCAATTATCGCGGGCGTGGCCGAGATGGCACACTTCCTGGGTTGGCACTGGAACGACCGGATGGGCCAGCCTCCGGGAAGCAAACGCTGCAAGGGCGGCGCAAAACGGCTATATGCTCCGAGCCGATCCCTCGCCCTTTCATGATGGCATGACAGAAGCAGCTGAGCTTTCACCGCCTGCGCCGAAGACGGCCCCGCCAGCTTTTGCGAGCCGCCGGACGTTCGCGATCATCTCGCACCCCGATGCCGGCAAGACGACGCTGACCGAACAGCTTCTCCTCGCAGGCGGCGCGATCCACCTAGCGGGACGCATCCGCTCCAAGGGCGGCGGGCGCGCAACGCGCTCGGACTGGATGGAGATCGAGCAGAAGCGCGGCATCTCGGTCACGAGCTCGGTCATGACCTTCGAGCGCGGGCCGATCACCTACAACCTCCTCGACACACCCGGCCACGCCGACTTCTCCGAGGACACCTACCGGACGCTCACCGCGGTCGATTCCGCCGTCATGGTGCTCGACGCTGCGAAGGGCATCGAAGCCCAGACGCGAAAGCTGTTCGAGGTCTGCCGGCTCCGCGACATTCCCATCATCACCTTCATCAACAAGGTGGACCGCGAGGGCCTGGACCCGCTCGCTCTGATGGACGAGATCGCCGACACGCTCGCCCTCGACGTCACGCCGGTGACGTGGCCGATCGGCATGGGCGTGGACTATCGCGGCTTCCTCGACCTCATCCGCGGCCGGATGATCCTGCCCGACGGATCCGAAGGCCCCCTCACCTTCCGCGAGCCGGAGGACATCGTGCTGCCGCCGGAACTTGCCGACGACCCGATCTTCGTCCAGGCGGTCGAGGCCCTGACCCTGGCCCGCGCCGTGCTGCCGCGGTTCGACATCGAGGCGTTCCGTGCGGGCATGCTGACGCCCGTGTTCTTCGGGTCGGCGCTGAAGGGTCTCGGCGTGCCGGAACTCCTCGACGGCATCGCAACCTGGTCGCCCCCGCCACAGCCACAGCCGGCCGAGCCTGCGCCCATCCGTCCGGACCAGAACGAGGTTACGGGGTTCGTCTTCAAGGTCCAGGCGAACATGGACCCCAACCACCGCGACCGCGTCGCCTTCATGCGGCTCTGTTCCGGCACCTTCCGCCGGGGCATGAAACTGCGGCACGTCCGGACGGGCAAGGACCTCACGATCTCCAATCCGGTCCTCTTCATGGCGCGCGATCGCGAGACCGCCGACGAGGCCGTCGCGGGCGACATCGTAGGCGTGCCGAACCACGGCACGCTCAGTGTCGGCGATACGCTGACGGAGCGCTCGACCGTCAACTTCACCGGCATCCCGGATTTCGCGCCGGAGATCCTCCGGCGAGTCCGGCCGGTCGACGTGATGCGGTCCAAGCAGCTCTCGAACGGCCTCCACGACCTCGCAGAGGAGGGCGTCGCCCAGATGTTCAAGCCGCACATCGGCAACGCCTGGATCGTCGGCGTCATCGGCGATCTCCAGCTCGAAGTGCTCGCGTCACGCCTTGCCAGCGAGTACGGCACCGAGATCACGATGGAGCCGTCGGGCGCCGATTCCGCCCGCTGGGTCGCTGCCGACGATGGACTGAAGCTGAAGGCCTTCGTGGCGGCGAACCGCTCGTCGGTCGCGGAGGATCGCGCCGGGGCGCCGGTCTATCTGGCGCCCAACCGCTGGACGCTCGAGCGGACCCAGAAGGACTGGCCCGACATCCGCTTCCTGGCCACGCGCGAGCGCGCCCACACCCTCGCCTGAAGACACGGACGCCGGGCCCAGTTCATGGACCCGGCGCCAGAGCGCGGAGTGCGGCCGATGCTAGGTGAGCTTTGCCGTCAGCGTGATCGGCACGGCGCGCAGCGCGGTCGATACCGGGCAGGCGGTCCTGGTGCCCTCGGCGATGCGCTGGAAGTCGGCATCCGAAACGCCGGGAACCCTGGCGACCGTGTCGAGGTGGATGCCGGAGATCACGAATCCGCCGCCCTGCTTCGGCTCGACCGTGACCTTCGCGGTGGTGCTGATCTCATCGGGGCTGAAGCCGGCGCCGCCGAGGTCACCCGAGAGCGCCATCGAGTAGCAGCCGGCGATCGCCGCGCCGATCAGTTCCTCCGGATTGGTGCCCTTGCCGGCCTCGAAGCGCGAGGCGAAGGTGAAGGGACCGTCATAGTCGGCGAACTTCATGTGGCCGTTGCCCCTGGCCAGGGATCCCTGCCAGTTGGCCCGGGCGCTACGCGTTGGCATTCACTGTCTCCTTGTTGGCGAGCCGGCCCGTTGCGGTCCGGACGACGCGGTCGCTGCCCTCACGCCTTGCGGCACACAACCCATCTTCCGCAACGCTGAGCACGCTGTCGAATCTATAGCCAGGGTGATCCGCAAAGACGACACCGGCGGCGGTGCTGCGACGCTCCCGTCGAGCGCTCGGGCCCCGCCTCGCTGGCACCGGCACGGCGAGGGCGTCAGCTGGCAAGGAGGAACTTCAGCGTTCGGGAGAGAAGGGATGGGTGCGAAAGAACATCCTCCCTGGAGAGGTTGGCGTACGAGCGCGGGGTCATGCTGTTGTGGAGGCCGAGGATCGCCGAGCCAGACCGCACCGTCGCCGCCACGGGGATATCGTTGCTGAACCAGAAGTCGCGGTAGATGTCCGTGCGATCGCATTCCTTGCTCTTTGCGAACCCGAGTTCAGGGTCGAAGCTTCTCTTGTTGAGAAAGAGCCACTGG
>CAXNGA010000053.1:0-8257 GCA_964201375.1 Kaistiaceae bacterium | reverse complement strand
CGCAAAAACGCCTCTCTCTAGGTCTCAGAACAGCCCCGGCGCAACCGTTTCGGTAAAGCTCGACCACATGATTCGACGGCGAGGAACGCGGCCCGGTTTCCTTGCGGCGGCTGTGCTGGCCGCTGCGGCCCTGGCCGTGTCGCTGTCTTCCCTCGCGCTGCCGGTGGCCGCTCAGGAGATCGGGGTCCCGCTTCCGCCACCCAATCCCCAGCGCTTCCCTGCCCCTGCGGAGGCCGAACTCATCGGCCCTACCCGCGACGGCATGCCGGCCATCGCGGGCGGCGACCTGCCGCTTCCCGGCGGCGATCCGGCCCTGCCGCTGAACTTCCTGCCCAACCCCGCGCTGCCCGGTGCTCCGGGGGGGCCGCTCGACCTCGTTCCCAATCCGGGCGGACCGCTCGACCTCCTGCCGCTTCCGAACGGCGCCATCCCGCCGGGGGCCGCTGCGGCGACGCCGGCCGGCCCGCCGGTCGATTTCCTCCTCGCCGCCACGATGGTGGAGGGTGGCACCGTCATCCCGTCCGACATCAAATGGTGGGTGTTCGGCGAGAATCCCGGGCGCGACGGCACGCTGCCGCTCGTGGCCCAGGTCGATGGCGGGGCAGTGCGGGTGAGCCTTCCGCCGGGCTTCTACCTCGTTCAGGCCGTCTATGGCCGCGCCACCGGAACGACCCGGATCGAGGTCGGACCTTCAGCCCGCGAGGAGACGATTGCGCTCAATGCGGGCGGGCTTCGCTTCCGCGCCCTGATCGGCGACGAACTCCCGATCCCGCCGGCAGACCTCCGCTTCGAGGTGCTCATGGCGGGCGCCGACGCGGGCGACCGCACCGTGATCACGGACAATGCCGGGCCGGACCAGATCATCCGGCTCAGCGCCGGCCCCTATCAGGTCATCAGCTATTACGGGGAGACCAACGCGATCGTCCGCGCCGACATCACAGTCACGGCGGGGCAACTGACCGACGTGACGCTGTACCACCAGGCGGCGCGGGTGACGCTGAAGCTCGTCACCACGCGCGGCGGTGAAGCGCTCGCCAACACCGCGTGGTCGGTGGTGACGGAAGGCGGCGAGATCGTGTTCGACAGCGTCGGCGCCTTCCCGACCCTGGTGCTTGCCGCCGGCAACTACACGGCCATCGCCAAGCACGGCGACGATGTCTTCGAGGGCCCGTTCACCGTCGGCGCAGGCCTCAACCGCGACGTCGAGGTCCTCGCCGAGAACCCGGTCCGGGCCGCAGCCGCCCTGTAGCGTCCGCTGCGGCCGCCCCGTGCCGCCGGCTGGAACGGCGTGGACCCTGCCGCGACCGGCTAGCCGCGGGCCTCTCTGCGACGATCGGGGGGCTTAGCTTCGAAGCGCATCATGGCGATGGCGGTGTCCAGCGTCATCGACTCCTGGTCCTTCGCGCCGAGGCGGCGGATGTTGACCGTCCCCTCCTCCGCCTCGCGCTTGCCGCACACCAGAATGAGAGGCACCTTCGCCAGCGAATGCTCGCGGACCTTGTAGTTGATCTTCTCGTTGCGAAGGTCGGCCTCAGACCGCAGACCCGCGGCGCGGAGTTTCCCGTTCACCTCGGTCGCGTAGGCGTCGGCATCGCTGGTGATCGTCGCGACCACGCCCTGCACAGGCGCCAGCCAGAGCGGGAAGTGGCCGGCGTAGTTCTCGATCAGGATGCCGAGGAAGCGCTCCATGGAGCCACAGATGGCGCGATGGATCAGCAGCGGGGTGGTCTTGTCGCTGTCCCTGCCGATGTAGAATGCGCCGAGCCGGCTTGGCATGTTGAAATCGACCTGCGTGGTGCCGCACTGCCATCCGCGGCCGATCGCGTCGTGGAGCGTGTACTCGAACTTCGGCCCGTAGAACGCGCCCTCGCCGGGGTTCATCCCGATGGTGACCCGGCCATTGGAGCGAAGTTCGATCTCCCTGAGGATTTCGGTCATGACGGATTCGGCGCGGTCCCAGGCCTTCTCTGAGCCGACGCGGTTCTCCGGCCGCGTCGAGAGCTTCACGGTGATCTTGTCGAAGTCGAAGTCGGCGTAGGCGGAGAGGATCAGGTCGTTGATCTTGAGGCACTCCTCCGCCATCTGCTCCTCGGTGCAGAAGATGTGCGCGTCGTCCTGCGTGAAGGCGCGGACCCGCATCAGGCCGTGGAGCGCACCCGACGGCTCATAGCGATGCACCGTGCCGAACTCGGCCATCCGGAGCGGGAGGTCGCGGTAGCTCTTCAACCCATGCTTGAAGATCTGGATATGGCCGGGGCAGTTCATCGGCTTGATGGCATAGACGCGATCGTCGTCGTCGACTTCGTCGCCGGCCGGCAGCGCCTTGAACATGTTCTGGCGGAACCAGTGCCAGTGGCCGGACTGCTCCCACAGGACCTTGTCCAGCATCATCGGAGCGTTGACCTCCTGGTAGTCGGCCTTCAGGCGCCGCCGCATGTAGGCGACGATCTCCTGGAAGATCGTCCAGCCCTTCGGGTGCCAGAAGACGGTGCCCGGCCCTTCCTCCTGGAAATGGAAGAGATCGAGCTCGCGCCCCAGTCGGCGATGGTCGCGCTTCTCGGCCTCCTCGATGCGGGTGAGATAGGCGTCGAGGTCGGCCCTGCTGGTCCAGGCGGTGCCGTAGATGCGGGTCAGCATCGGCTTGGTGGAATCGCCGCGCCAGTATGCGCCTGCTACCTTGGTCAGCTTGAAGGCATCCCCGACCTGCCCGGTCGAGGCCATGTGCGGCCCGCGGCAGAGGTCGAACCAGTCGCCCTGGTGATAGATCTTGAGCGCCTGTCCTTCGGGAATCGTGTCGACGAGCTCGACCTTGAAGGCCTCGCCCTTGTCGCGGAACACCTGCTTCGCACGCTCGCGGTCCCATTCCTCGACCGTGAAGGGCGCGTTGCGGGCGATGATCTCCCGCATCTTCGCCTCGATCTTCGGGAGGTCGTCGGTCGTGAACGGCTCGTTGCGGAAGAAGTCGTAGTAGAATCCGTTGTCGATCACCGGACCGATGGTCACCTGCGTGCCGGGCCACAGCTCCTGCACCGCCTCGGCCATCACGTGCGCGGCGTCATGGCGGATCAGTTCGAGCGCGCGCGGATCATCGCGCGTGACGATCTCGATACGGGCATCGCCGGTGATCGGGGCCGAAAGGTCGCCGAGCCTGCCGTCGAGCGTGACCGCGGCAGCCTTCTTCGCGAGCGACTTCGAGATGCCTTCAGCTACCGCGCGGCCGGTGATGCCGGCCTCGAAGGCGCGTACGGAATTGTCGGGAAAGGTGAGATTGATCATCGGCTTCTCCTTGCTCACTCCTGCACACGGGCGCAGGTAAGCGTTGCGTTGAGCGACCTGATTAAGGCGAAGCGCGCGGGCGGTAAAGAGCGATCGACGGCCGAAGCTCAAGGTCCTCCTGGTGCCAATGCGCGGCAGGGCTTGAGGATCGCCGAGGCATCTGCGACGCTCGACCCTCGCGAAGAAGGGCCGTTCAGATGCGGACATCCCTCGTCCTGGCGCTCGCCGCCCTGGCCGCTTCGGCCACCACGGCCGTGGCGGGACCGCACGACGCCGAGATCCAGGCGATCCTCACCGAGGCTGCGGCCGACTGGTCGGCCGTCCTTTCGTGCAGCATCCTCAACCCGGAAGAGCACGCAACGATCCTCGGCTGGTGGCAGGACGACCTTGCCGAGATCACCCTTCTCCTCGTCGAGGCCGACGTTGCTCCGAAGCTTGCCGGGACGCTGCTCGCCAGCCTCGAGCCGGCGGTGCTGATGGCTCCGACGGAGGGCGACGCGGCAACGCTGATCGCGTTCTGCACCGAGGAGGACGACTGGCGGAGGCGGCTCGCGCTCTTCACGATCGCGCAGCCTGTCACCGAGATCGAACGGCTGATCCGGCCGCGGTGAGCGCTCAGTCGCGGAGATCGAGCCGCGTCGCGGGATCCATGTGCGCGCCCGTCCAGAAGCCGTACCGCCAGGGCAGGTACCAGCGCGCGCGCGGTTTCAGCGTCTCCGGCACCGGGTCGTAGCCCGAGGCGCCGTTGGGCCCGCAGCGCTGGAAGCGCGCGACGAACATCCAGCCGCCGGCCCAGAGGCCGTATTTCCCGATCGCCTCCTCGGCGTAGGCCGAGCAGGTCGGGAGATAGCGGCACTGGCCGCCGATCAGCGGCGACAGCGTGTAGCGGTACGCCTTGATGAGGCCGATGCCGATGAAGCCGGGAATGCGGGCGAGGATGGAGCGCGCGTTGCGGGTGGCTCCTGTTCTATCGTTCGTCACCCCGGCGAAGGCCGGGGCCCATACCGGGTCCGAGCGAGCCGCGACCGCCCCATGGGTCCCGGCCTTCGCCGGGATGACGCTGCTGGGCAACGCGTGGCGCAACGCAACGCACGCGAGGCACATTCAGCGCACCGCCGCGGCGCCGGGCGCCTCGAGCGCCTCGATCCGATCCAGCGCGTCCACCACCGCGTCGAACACCAGCAGCGTCGAAGCGTGGCGCGGCTTGTAGTCCCGGACCGGCTCCAGCACCGCGAGTTCGGCGAATCGGCCCTCGGGCGGCGGGCCGTTCTCCTTGAGCATCTGCCGCATCGTCTCGCGCACCGCCCGCAGTTCGTCAGGCGTCGATCCGACGATCACCTTCGCCATCACCGCCGCCGATGCCGTGCCAAGCGCGCAGGCATGGACTTCCTGGGCGAAGTCGGTGACCCGGCCGTCCGCCAGCTTGAGGTCGACGGTGATGATGGAGCCGCACAGCCTCGACTGTGCCGTGGCCGACGCATCCGCCTCGGCCAGCCGGCCGAGGCGGCCGACATTGCCGGCGAGATCAAGGACGCCGCGATTGTAGATGCCGTCGATCATCGGTTCGGTCGCCAGGCCAAGGGTAGGCTGGGGTGAGTTTTGCCGGAGGCATTGGCAATTCCCTTCTCTCTCCTCATATAGGATCGCAATCCGGTTGGTCGCTGCGTCGTGAGCAATCCGGCTGGAGTGCGGCGCCGTATTCACGCCCAGAGCCGGGTCTTCGAGGATCGGCGACAGACACATGGAGAAGAAGGTGGACGCTCGCGTGAAGCCCCACATCGTGGCGGCGAAGAAAGCCGCACCGGCCAGCCGTCCAAGCCGGGAGGAAGCCGAAGCGGCCGTCCGGACGCTGATCCTCTGGGCCGGCGACAATCCCGACCGCGATGGCCTCCTCGACACGCCCCAGCGCGTCATCCGTGCCTATGAGGAGTTCTATGCCGGATATGGCCAGGACGCCGCAAAGGAACTGGAGCGAACGTTCGAGGAGACCGAGGGCTATGACGATCTCGTCCTGGTCCGCGACATCGAGTTCTCCTCCCATTGCGAACACCACATGGTGCCGTTCATCGGCAAGGCGCACATCGCCTACTACCCGAACGACACCGTCGTCGGACTGTCGAAGCTCGGCCGGCTGGTGGACGTCTTCGCCAAGCGTCTCCAGACCCAGGAGCACCTGACCGCGCAGATCGTCGGCGCCATAAACGACACGTTGAAGCCTCGCGGGGCTGCGGTCGTGATCGAAGCCGAGCATCTGTGCATGACGATGCGCGGTGTGAAGAAGCACGGCGCCTCGACGGTGACCGCGCAGTTCAGCGGCGTCTTCCGCGACGATCCGGCCGAACAGGCCCGCTTCTTCTCGCTCCTGCGCCCGACCGGCTAGCGCTTTCCGCCGCATCGGGAGAGAATGGCCCGATGCACGACCACGACCTCGAGACGACCATCCAGTTCCGCCCGCGCTTCGGCGTGGACGGACTGATCCCGGCCATCGTCACGGACGCCCGCTCGGGCGAGGTGGTGATGTTCGCGTGGATGAACCAGGAGGCGCTCAGCCTCACGCTCTCCACCCGCATCGCGCACTACTGGAGCCGCTCGCGGATGGCGCTGTGGCAGAAGGGCGAGACGAGCGGCAACACGCAGTCGGTCATCGAGATGCGGATCGACTGCGATCAGGATGCGATTTGGCTCCGCGTCGAAACCGCCGGCGACGGGGTGAACTGCCACACCGGCGCCCGCTCCTGCTTCTACCGCCTCGTGGCGGATGCGGACGGTGCCACGCGGCTCGCCTTCATTCCTGACGAAGGCGGCCCTGAGCCGGCGTAGCGTCGCAGCTCAGGCGGCGTCCGGTCGCCGGCCGCGTGTCTGCGGCCAAACGGGCGGATCGAAGGCCGGGAACAGGAACAGGCCGACGAGGAAGCCACCGACATGGGCTTCCCAGGCTATCGTGCCTCCGGTCCCCGAACCGAGCAGCCCGAAGGCGAGGTTCATGACCAGCCAGCTGCCGAGGAAGACCACCGTCCTGCGGTCGGTGACGATGTCACGCAGGGTCGCTGCATGCGCGTGATAGCTCGGCACTCCCCTGCCCTGGCCGAGGAACAGGAAGCGCGCCGCGCCGGCCATGTGCGCCGAGACCATCGCCGATGCGCCGACCAGCGGCGCAAAGCTCCCCCAGTGCAGCGCCAGCGTGCAGAGGGCACCCGCGACCGCAGCGATGGCCGAGAACGCGAGGAAACGCGCGGCTCCGAAACGGAACGCCAGCGGGCTCGCGAACGCTGCCAGTGCCACCGAATTGATGATGAGGTGGCCCCAGTCGGCGTGGAGCAGGGCGTAGGTGACGAAGCTCCACACCCCCGCCCCCGGCAGGCTGGCGATATCGACGCCCGCCGCTTCGGCCGTGTAGCTCCCGGGAATGAAGGCGAAGTTCCAGAGCACCCAGACTGCGGCATCGCTGTCGAGGAAGAACGTCCGTGCCGCATGGATGAGGACGAACGCCGCCAGCAGCGCCAGCACCACGCGCGGGACGTTGAACGCCGGCTGGCGTACGGACTGGGGCGGGCGGTCTAGATCGAGCACCGGGCCGAGTTAAGGCTGATGACGCCGTGCGGCAAGGCAGAGCGGCAAAGAAAAAGCCGCCCGGAACGCATCCGGGCGGCGCTAAAAGTGTGCCAAGTCATCCCGTTACGGGACGGCTGTTCAAATGGCGGTGTCAGGCACAAGGTCGCACAACCATCCGTTTTCCACAAACGGAAGCGATGGTTAACCTTACCGGCCATGGGGCCGCCTCCCCCCACCCAAGGCGCGGTACCGACCATGGGGTGCCCCCGCGAATCGCTGGCACATCGCCTGCAGCCTTGGGGTTGCCGGGGCATCCCGGCGGGCCGATCTGTCCCAAAGCCGCACGGTTAACAGCCGCGCGCCACGGGACCCGATCGGGTCAGGGTGGAACGCGCGGGACAGCCAACCGATGAAGCACGAGAGCAGCCGGCAGCTCTACGAATACTGGGATCGCCTGCGATCCGGCGCGCCGGCTCCGCAGCGCACCGCGATCGAGCCGGGCGACATCCGCACGATCCTCTGCGACACCTTCATTCTCGAAGTCGGCCCGCGGAGCGGTCACCCGTTCCGGCTCGCCGGCACGCGCCTTTGCGCTGCCTTCTCCCGCGAACTGAAGGGCACCCCCTTCCTCGACCTCTGGTCGCCGGGCGACCGCAGCCAGGTCGCGCTGCTTCTCGGCGCCGTCGGCGGCGATGCCCGTGCCGCTGTGGTGGGCCTGGCGGGAAAGGCGAGCCAGCAGCGGCTGGCGGCGTTCGAGATGCTGCTGCTCCCACTCGTGCAGGACGGCCCGCGCTACGACCGCATCCTCGGCGTGATCGCCCCGACGGAGCTGCCCTACTGGCTCGGCCTCGACCCGGTTACGAACCTGACCATCAACAGCGCCCGCCTGATCTGGCCGGATGATGACGATGCGATGGTGCGACGCCTCGGCCTCGGACGCGAAATGGAGCTCGCCTCGGTTCGTCTCAATCCCGAGAGCCGGCGTGAACGGTTCGTTGTGCTTGAAGGCGGGAAGACCACCCGCTGATTGCAGACCATACTCGTCGTCACCCGTTGTTAACCGCGTTCCGCCACATTGACTGGCGGGAACGAGGGGCCGTTCCCGCCAGGGTCAGGCCGGGGCGGATGGCGACGCAGGACGCAGCAATCAGGGAGAGCCTGCTCTCGCCTCACGACCGTCGCCGGCATCAGCGTGTCCGACTGAGCCTCCTGGGCCGGTTCATGCTCGAGGACCGCCGGGAGTATCCCTGCCAGACCCTGGACTTGTCGCCCGCCAGCGCTGCGCTCATCTCGCCCGTCGTCGGCGCGGTCAGCGAGCGCGTCATCGCCTACATCGACCATGTCGGGAGGATCGAAGGCCGGGTCGCGCGCCTCTATGACGGCGGGTTCGCGATGTCGATCGTCTCAACGCCGCGGAAGAAGGACAAGC
>CAXNGA010000052.1:0-8454 GCA_964201375.1 Kaistiaceae bacterium | reverse complement strand
TCAGGTCGAGGCCTTCGTCAACGGCCAGATGACCACCGCGCAGCGCGAGCGCTACCGCGCCGGCGCGCGGCAGGTGCTCGACTCCTATGCGTTCGTTGCGGTCGAGGCGGAGAAGCCGCTGATCGCGCAGATCGCCGTCGCCGGCCGGGTCGAGGCGGCCGTCGCGAAGATGGAACGCTCGCGCCGCTGGTGGCGGCAGTTTCCGGGCATCCTCATCGGCGGCATCGTGGCTGCGGCGATCGTGATCGGCGTCGTCGCCGTCCTCGTCGCCTTCGACGTCGATGTCGCGTCCTATCTCGGCTACGAGGCCCAGGTCACCGCTGATGGCGTTCCGTAACCCCGAAGCGCTCAGGGCGCTGATCCGCACGATCCCCGACTACCCGCGGCCGGGGATCATGTTCCGCGACATCACCACGCTCCTCGCCGACCCGGCGGGTTTCCGCGCGACGGTGGACGCGATGATCCTGCCGTTCATCGGCGTGCCGATCGATCATGTCGTGGGCATCGAGGCGCGGGGCTTCATCCTCGGCGGTGCGGTGGCCCACGGCCTCGGCCGCGGCTTCATCCCCATCCGCAAGAAGGGGAAGCTGCCTGCCAAGGTGATCGGCGAGGACTACACGCTCGAATACGGCGTCGACACGATAGAGGTCCACGCCGACGCGATCCGGAAGGGCGACCGCGTTCTCCTGGTTGACGACCTCATCGCCACCGGCGGCACGGCCGACGCCGCCGTCCGGCTCATCCGCCGCTCGGGCGGCGAGGTGATCGCCGCGACCTTCATCATCGACCTGCCCGACCTCGGCGGCTCGAAGAAGGTCGCAGCACACGGCGTGGAGATCCACACGCTGTTCGGCTTCGAGGGGCACTGAGGCCCCTCGGATGGCTTCCTTGAGCCTGGCCGTCAGCGAGTGCTGCTTCCACCTGTATCAGTGGGATGCGGCAGTCCGGCGTCGTGATCGTGATGCCTTGATCCGATTGATCGAACGGCGCGAGGTCTCCGATGTCCATTGGACCGCGGATACGTGCTCGCCAACCTGGGCAGATACGGCCTCAGGATCGAATGTCCGGGCAAGGGAGCTTCTAACTCCCGCGGATCAGAACTCTCACCGCGTGGCTTGGCGTGCGCGCCGGCGCGCATTAGGAGTCGCGCGTCGCGCGACCTGAGTGCGCTGGGTCCTGGCATCCGCTTCGCTTCGGCTCCGGGATGAGCGGTATGGGAATCGCGCCAACAGAGCGGGATCCACATGACCGAATTCAAGCTCCTCATAGGCTATCGTCACACGTCGTCGTGGTCGCTCCGCGGCTGGATGATGATGCGGAAGACGGGCGCGCCGTTCGAAGAGGTGATGATCCGCTACCGTCGGCCCGAGGACAAAGCGAAGCTCCGCTCGCTCAGCCCCGCGGGAAAGGTGCCGTTCCTGATCCACGAACACGATGGCCAGACCATACGCGTCTGGGACTCGATCGCGATCGGCGAGTATCTCGCCGAGCTCTTCCCCGAGAAGAGGCTTTGGCCGCAGGATCGTGCGGCGCGGTCCATGGCGCGCTCGATCTCGGCGGAGATGCATTCGAGCTTCCGCGATCTCCGCGAGCGGCTCGACATGAATCTCCTTGCCCGGGTGGAGGGCGTTCGCACCGATGACGGGCAGGTAGCCGCGGACCTGGCGCGCATCACCACGCTCTGGACCGAGGCGCGCGAGACGTACGGCATCCGGCATGGCGGGCCTTACCTGTTCGGGCATTTCACCATCGCCGATGCGATGTATGCGCCGGTGGCGACGCGGTTCCGCACCTATGGCGTCACGCTAACGTCGCCGGTGGCCGAGGCCTACAAGCTGACCATGCTTGCCGATCCCGACATGCTGGCCTGGGAGGGCCAGGCTCGCCTCGATGCGCCGCCGGAGCCTCTGGTCCGGTAGGGCGGGTCGCCTCGTCGAGACGATATCCGGCCGGCCCGAACGTGGGCGGTGCGAGCGGTCGGCAGCCTTTCGGCAGGAAAAGAATCGGTTCCCGAAAGCGGACGAATCCTTTGTGCCGCTTCATTCCGGATTCACGCCTGTGGCCAGCGCTCCGGTTTGGACGGGTTCCGTTCGCCGTGTGATCTGCAGGTTAAGGATCAGAGGCGAACGAAACGGCGGTGCAGGTCCGGAGCGGGAGCCAGAGATCGTTCACCACGTCCTGGGATCGGTAATACCGGAACCTCCCCGCGGCGGGATGGTCCCACAGGTCTGGTCCGCGCCTTGCCGGAAAAAGGGGAAGGCCCACCTTTCGGCCAGCGGAGGAGGATTTCCCGCGCCGGAGGAGGACAGGCAGGCGTGCGGTCAGCCCACGCCGGAATCGTCCCGCTCAACGCGGGACGCGCGAAACATCCCGGACCGCACCTTCCGGGCACAGCCGAAATCAGAACTTGAAGACCAGTGCCTCGAGGTTGGCGCGGTCCACGAGGAACGGCTGGTTCCCGCCCACGTAGCCGTTCTCCTGCAGGACATAGGCCAGGATGCGGGCGATCATCTGGTCCTCGAGCGCGCCCGGCTCGTTGGCGGGCATGAACCGCCGCGTCCAGTCGAAGAATTCCCAGACCGTCCGGCCATTCCAGTTGGCCTCGAAGAGGGGCCCCTTGAGAGGCGGGGCGAGTCCGTCCTCGGCGCCGCCGGTCGGACCGTGGCAGGCGGCGCAGCTATCACCGAAGAATTCCCGGCCCGAATCGGCCTGAAAGGCCCGGAAGACCGGCGTGGTCGGATCGACCTGCGGCAGCGCGGCAAACTGCGCCGGGGCAGGCGACTGCAGCCGGAGCCAGGCGATGAGGTTGGCGCGGTCGTTCTCGTTGGAGATGCCGGCCGAGCCCATGCGGGTGCCGATCACCGTGATGGCGGGGTTCCGAAGGAAGGCATCCAGCAGCTCCAGCGACCACGTGCCACCGGAAGCGCCGAGGGCTGCCATCGCCGGCGAGTAATTGAAGCCGGGCGTTCGTGCGATCGGCGCATTGACGATGTCGTAGAGGTTCGGCCCGATCACCGCGCCGCCACCCTCGTTCAGGGTGTGGCAGATGGTGCACTGCGAGGCGAACACCTGGCCCGCGACCGGGTCGGCGGCGGCAATGCGGGCTTCGAGCACGGCGTCGCCAGCCGCGGGAGGCGCCGGCTGGCCGAAGCTCGTCCCCGCGGCCAGCCCGATGGCTGCTGCGGCGCCAAGACCCGCCAGTACACTCGTTCGGAAGCCCGTCATCGTCGTCCTCCCCCGTGATGGGCGCGCGGCTCGTCGCCAATCCGACAATGTCAGGATTGCCTCCGCCTGTCAGCGTCCCTCCGGGGAACGCTTTTGCGACGGGGTTGCGACGCGGCGGCTCTTGTTCCCCGCCCACGGGCACGGCACAAGGCGCCATGCCACCACTTCTCCTTCTCCAGGGTGTCGAACTCACCTTCGGACAATCGCCCCTTCTCGCCGGTGCCGAACTCTCCGTCGGCCCGCGCGAGCGGCTGGCGCTCGTTGGTCGCAACGGCTCGGGGAAATCGACGCTTCTCAAGATTGCCGCAGGCCTCGTCGAGCCGGATACGGGCACGCGTTTCGTCCAGCCTGGCACGACCGTGCAGTACCTTGCCCAGGAGCCGGATTTCGGCGCCCACAAGACCGTTGCGGGCTACGTCGATGCCGGCCTCGGGGACGGCGATGACGAACACCGCGGCCGGCAGCTCATCGAGGATTTCGGCCTCATGGGCGATGCCGATCCACGAACGCTCTCGGGCGGGGAAGCGCGTCGTGCGGCGCTCGCGCGGGTCCTGGCGCCGGAGCCGGACATCCTCCTCCTCGACGAGCCGACCAACCATCTCGACCTCGCGCTGATCGAGACGCTCGAAGAGACACTGAAATCGCTTCGGTCGGCGATCGTCCTCATCAGCCACGACAGGAGGTTCCTCGAGAACCTCACCAACGCCACCGTCTGGCTCGACCGCGGTGCCACGCGCCGCCTCGACCGCGGTTTCGGCGCGTTCGAGGCGTGGCGGGACATGCTGCTCGAGGAAGAGGAACTCGCGAAGCACAAGCTCGACCGGAAGATCGCCCGCGAGGAGGACTGGCTCCGCTACGGCGTTTCGGCGCGGCGCAAGCGCAATCAGCGGCGACTGTCGGACCTTCACGGGCTGCGGGCCGAGCGCAAGACGCGGCGCGAGGGTCGCCCGGTCGGCGAGGTCGCCTTCGGCCGGAGCGAAATCCGCACCGCCGGGAAGCTCGTGATCGAGGCTGAGGGAATCTCCAAGACCTACGGCGACCGGGTGATCGTCCGCGACTTCAACATCAAGATCGAGCGCGGCGACCGGGTCGGCATCGTCGGTGCGAACGGCGCAGGGAAGACCACACTCATCCGAATGCTGACCGGCGACCTGGCGCCCGACACCGGCTCGGTGAAGCTCGGTACCAATCTCGACGTGGCAACCCTCGACCAGCGGCGCGAGACGCTCGACCTCGACACCACCGTGGCCGACACCCTGACGGGCGGCGGCAGCGACAATGTGATCATCGCCGGACAGGCCCGGCACGTCGTCGGCTACATGCGGGACTTCCTGTTCCGGCCAGAGCAGGCGCGGACGCCCGTCCGGGCGCTTTCGGGCGGCGAGCGCGGCCGGCTCATGCTGGCGCGGGCGCTGGCACGGAGCGCGAACCTTCTCGTGCTGGACGAGCCAACGAACGACCTCGACCTCGAGACGCTCGATCTCCTCCAGGAGATGCTGGCGGATTACGACGGGACACTGCTCCTCGTCAGCCACGACCGCGATTTTCTCGACCGTGTGGTGACGTCGACCATTGCCTCCGAGGAAGACGGGCGCTGGCAGGAATATGCCGGCGGCTACTCCGACATGGTCGCCCAGCGTGGCCACGGGGTCGCCGCGCGCGTGGTGGCGCCGGCAGCCGGACAGGCGAGATCCGGGGTAGGTTCCACTCCGGTGGACCGGGCAGGGCCAAGGCGGAAGCTGACGTTCAACGACCAGCAGGCGCTGAAGAACCTGCCGTCGAAGATGAAGAAGCTCGACGACGAGATCCGGCGGCAGGAGAAGGTGATGGCAGACCCGTCGCTCTACGCCCGCGATCCGAAGGCCTTCGCCAAGGCCATGGCGTCGCTCGAGGCCGCGCGGGCGGCGATCGCCGCGGCCGAGGACGACTGGCTGCGGCTGGAACTCCTCCGCGAAGAAGCCGGGGGGTGAGCCCCCGCGACGGCGCACGCACGTAGTCGTGGCGAAAGAAGGAGGGGCGTCCCCGCGTCGACCGACCGCCGCCGGCGTCTCCGGGCTGAGTGCCGACTGGCCGTTCCGGGCGGCGCGCGCTATGCGGTCGCCAGGCAGAAGCGAAGGGCGGTTCCATGCGGATCGGAGTGATTTCGGCGGGTGGCGTGGGCGGATACCTCGCGGCGAGGCTGCTTGCGGCCGGGGCTGACGTGTCGGTGGTCGCGCGCGGACGGCATCTGGACGCGATCCGCACCGACGGCCTGACGCTGACGACGCCAGACGGGGCCATCACCGCGAGACCGCGTGTCGCAACTCCGGACGCGGCCGAGATCGGGCACGTCGATATGGTCGTGTTCGCGGTGAAGATGCCCGACCTTCCGACGGCAGCTGCGGCGGCGCTGCCGATGCTCGGGCCGGAGACCGGCGTCATCCCGTTCCAGAATGGCGTCGAGGCAACGGGGCTTCTGGCGCCGATCGTGGGCGCTGCCCGGGCGATGTCGGGCACCTGCTACATCTTCTCGGAGATCGAAAGGCCGGGGCACATCAGGCAGCTCGGCGCCCCGGGCCGGTTCTTCTTCGCCGAGGCGGACGGGTCGCAGTCGGAGCGGAGCCGCGCGTTTCGCACGCTTGCCTCGGGGGCAGGGATCGACGCACCCGAGGCGGCCGACATGCGGCTCGAGATGTGGAAGAAGTTCACCTACCTGGTGGCGATGTCGGGGCTGGTCGCGGCCAGTCGATCGACGGTCGGCGCGGTCCGCTCCGACCCGGTCATGCGTGCCGTCTTCGGCCGTGCCATCGAAGAGGCGGTCGCCATTGCCAGGGCCGAGGGGGTCGCCATGCCATCCGACTCGCTCGCGCGGTACTACCGGTTTCTCGACGGCGCGCCCGCCGGGGCGCGGAGTTCGATGGCGAAGGATCTCGACGCCGGGAAGCCGATCGAGGCGGAATGGCTCAACGGCGCCATCGACCGGCTCGGCACGGCGCACGGCGTGGACACGCCGGTCCATTCGACGCTTTACGCGACGCTCCGGCCATTCACCCGCGGTGGGTAGCAGGGCGCAAAACTTTGGCGTGCCGCGTTGCCGCGTTCGTGGCACACTTGGTACGCTGCCGGGCGGAGCGTCATGGTCGGAGGGGTTGGTCTTGAGCGTATCGGTTCGCCTGCGGGCGTTGGCGGCGGGCCTCGCCGCAATGGCGGCGGCGTCGGCCACCCCGGTCTTCGCGCAGGGCGACCTCGCGTGGCGTGCCTACGACATCAATGATGGCGGCGGTCGCCTCGGCTCGCTGGTCTATGGCGTTCCCGAGACCGACGATGTCGTGCTCGTCGGGACCTGCCAGGCGCAGCCGTCCCGCCAGGTCGACCTGATGCTCTACATCAACCCCGGCGCCAACCTTCCGGGCCAGCAGATCCAGGTGTCGTTCGCGACCAACGCGCTGGCCATCACGACGCGGGCGGGGCTGATGATCGACTCGGGCTTCGGCCCGGCAGGCAATGTCGTGCTCTCGCGGGACGACGTTCTGTGGGGCCGCTTCCGCGCCGATACCGAGGCGCTGTTCTCCCTCGATGGCCGCAACTACTTCACCGCGTCCCTGCGCGGCAGCAACGCCGCCATCACGAGCTTCTTCCGGATCTGCGATACCCTCTGGGGGATTGCCGCCCCGGTGACGCCGCCCACGCAGCCGGCGGGCGCGACGCCTGCGGGCGCCGGCCAGAACCAGCCTTCGCCCGGCCAGGCGCTGCCTGGTCCGCTGTTCCTCGTCGGATCGACGCCTCTCCGCGCGTTCTCGAATTTCACCGGCGGCGTCGAACTGGCCCCGTTCCCGGCGGGCACCGAACTAATGAGCCTCAACGCCAGCGGCACGTCGAACGGCGTCGAGTGGGTGCAGGTCGTCTCGCGTCGCGGCGGCGGCCAGACGGCGTTCGTCCAGCGCTCGCTGCTCGTGCCGACCTCGGGCGGCGCGACCGAGTACCAGAACCTCAACACGGCCGCGAACCTCGTGATCCGCACGTCACCCAACACGGGCGCTTCGGTCGCGGGCACCATTCCGCCGAACGCGCGCGGGGTCTTCGACCAGGGCCAGCGGAGCGGAAATTTCGTCAGCGTTCGCTACGGCAACATCACGGGCTGGGCGTCGCACGACTATCTCACGCCGATCCTCGCGGCTGGCGCGGGTGGCGCCACCGTCCCCGCCGGCGTGACGCCGGCGGGTGCTGCGCCTGCCGGCGGAGTACCGCCGGCCACCACCCCGACCAAGCCGGGAGCAATTGGCGGCGGCGCAGCGGGAAATCCTGGAGTCATGGGCGGCGCCACGACGCCATCGGCGCTCTATGTCGGGCGCTGGTTCCAGATCCAGGGCGGGACCCGCTGCCAGACCTGCACGCTCGACGTAGCCGACCTCGGCACCTCGCTGTCGCTCAACTCCACCACCTGGGTGGCGAACGTCATCTGGGGCGCCGATGGGGACGTGACCTACGCGACCGGCTAGGGCTTCTGGACCGGCGGGGCCTTTGCAGGCGCGAACTTCTCGCTCGATGTCCAGGTCGGCCCCGGAGTTCTGACTGCGACCGTCACGACCAATGGCATGCCGCAGATCGTCCAGTACGTCAGGTAGCCAGGCGCCAGGCGCGGCCCCCGGGGCCGCGCCTTCGGCAACAGCTCAGCCGCGACCGACGAACGGCATCTTCGTTGCCATCAGCGTGGTGAAAAGGACGTTGGCGGCAAGCGGCAGGCCGGCCATGTAGAGGACCGCGTCCGCCACCGACCCGAGGTCGATGGTCGGCTCGGTGGCCTCGCCGCGCGCGCGCGCTGCGTCGCCTATCGTCACGATGAGGTCGGTCGCGGCGTTGCCGATGTCGATCTGGCCGCAGGCGATGTCGTGGGCACGGCCGTCGAGCGCGAGGGACCTCGTGAGGCCGGTGAGGGCGTGCTTGGTCGCAGTGTAGGCGATGGCGTTCGGTCGCGGCACGTGCGCCGATACCGAGCCGTTGTTGATGATGCGGCCGCCCTTCGGCACCTGCGCCTTCATCATCCGGAAGGCGCCCTGGGAGATGAGGAAGGCGCCTGTCAGGTTGACGGACACCGCCTGCTGCCATTCGTCGAAGGGGATGTCCTCAATTGGGCGCGACTTCGGGAAGAAGCCGGCATTGTTGAAACAGAGGTCGAGCCGGCCGCCGAAGGCGGAGATGCGCTCGAAGAGTGCCCCGACTGCGCCGTCACTCGAGACGTCGGTCGGGACG
>CAXNGA010000051.1:0-8467 GCA_964201375.1 Kaistiaceae bacterium | reverse complement strand
TCGAAATCGAGCCTCAGACTTCCGTGTTTCGATTCACCCGCCGGGTCCGCCATCGCTACCTCGCGCCAGCCAGCCTAAGATACTGCTCACCTTAGCTGAATCGCGCCAGAGGCGCCGCAAATCGGCGAGTTATCTGGGGAATACGGGCTGAATGCCCAGGCCGCCGCTGCACCCCTGACGGACGCCGTCAGGCTGCGTCGTGGTCGAGGAAGAGCTGGTACGCCGGGTTCTCGGTCTCGTCCCAGTAGGGGTAGCCAAGGCCTTCGAGCACCTTCAGGAACGCCGGGCGATCCGGCGGCGGGACCTGGATGCCGGCGAGCACGCGGCCGTAGTCGGCGCCGTGGTTGCGGTAGTGGAACATCGAGATGTTCCAGTCGTCGCGGAGCCCGTCGAGGAATTTGAGCAGCGCGCCTGGCCGCTCCGGGAAATGGAAGCGGTACACGACCTCGTCACGCAGCTCCGGCACCCGGCCGCCGACCATGTAGCGGACATGGGCCTTTGCGAGCTCGTTGTCGCTCATGTCGACGACCTCGTGCCCGGTGGCCGACAGGATTGCGATGATCTCGTGCATCTCCGCATCGCCGCCGGTCAGTTTCACGCCGACGAATATGCGGGCCACGCTGCGGCTGGCATAGCGGTAGTTGAACTCGGTGATCGAGCGGTTGCCGAGGAGGCGGATGAAGGCCCGGTAGGCGCCTGCGCGCTCGGGGATCGTCACCGCCAGCAGCGCCTCGCCGCGCTCGCCGATCTCGGCGCGTTCCGCGACGTGGCGGAGCCGGTCGAAATTGATGTTAGCGCCGGAGTTGATCGCGACCAGCGGCCCGGGAGGCGCGAGGCCGTCCTCGACATGGCGGCGAAGGCCCGCCAGCGCCAGGGCGCCGGCCGGCTCGGATATCGCGCGGGTATCGTCGAAGATGTCCTTGATTGCGGCGCAGATCTCGTCGGTCGTCACCGTGACGATCCCGTCGAGGAGGGCGTTGCACAGCCGGAACGTCTCGTTGCCCACCTGGCGCACCGCGACCCCGTCGGCGAACAGCCCCACCTGGTCGAGCTTCACCGGCGCGCCGGCAGCGATGGCTGCCTTCATCGACTGCGCGTCCTCGGGCTCGACGCCGATCACCTTGATCTCGGGGCGGATCGCCTTCACGAACGCCGCGATCCCCGCCGCAAGCCCGCCGCCACCGACCGGGACGTAGATCGCGCCGATCGGGCCGGAATGCTGGCGGATGATCTCCATGCCGATCGTGCCCTGGCCGGCGATCACGGCCGGGTCGTCGAACGGGTGCACGAACACGAGCCCGTCGCGGGCACACAGTTCCCCGGCATGGGCGCGCGCGGCGTCGAAACCGTCGCCGAACAGCACCACCTCGCCGCCGAGCCGGGCGACCGCGCGCGTCTTGATCGAGGGCGTGGTCGTCGGCATCACGATCACCGCCCGTATCCCGAGCCGTGCCGCCGACAGCGCCACGCCCTGAGCGTGGTTGCCGGCCGAGGCCGCGATCACGCCGCGGGCGCGTTCCTCCGGAGTGAGCGAGGCGATCTTGTTGTGGGCGCCGCGGAGCTTGAACGAGAACACCGGCTGGAGATCCTCGCGCTTCAGCAGCACGTCGATCCCGAGCCGCGCTGACAGGAGCTTCATCCTGTCGAGCGCCGTCTGCTCCGCCACCTCGTAGACCGCGGAAGTGAGAATCCGCCGGACATAGTCCTGCATGCCAGCCTTCCTGTCGCCGCCGGGCGCGGCGACAGGGGCTATACACGATCCCTCGCCGGATGGGACCGCGGACACGGGGCGGGGGCCGCCCCGCGCCGAAGCCTACCGGCCCGTTCTGGAGCGGGTGACCGCGTCGAGGAGACTGTCCGCATCGTTGCCGCGCGGCGTGCCGCCGCCGAGGAGGCCGGACAGGAGATCGCCGATGGACTGGGTCGCCTGAGCGCGGGCCTCGGGCTGGGCATTGCCGCCCAGGATCCCCTGCAGGAGATCGGCGATGCCGCCGCCGCCGGCCGGAGCGCCGCCCGCGCCGCCGCCGCCGACCAGCTGGCCGAGAAGGCCGCCGAGACCGCCACCGGCCGCCGCACCCGTGCCGCCTCCCCCGCCGCCCAGAAGCTGGCCGAGGAGGCCGCCGATGCCGCCCGTTGCGGCCGGCGCCGCCGGCGCGGGCGGCACGCGCGACGCTACCCTGCCCGGCGCGGGCGTCGGGGCAGCCGGACGGACCGGCCCAGCCTGCGTCGACTTCGACTGCGTCGACCGCGCCGTCGTCACCCTGGCGGGCGCTGGAGCCACCGGCGCGGCCGGGGCCGTGCGCGACGACGTCGAAATCCGGCCCGTCGCGCCGCCGCGCCGGTCGGGACGGGCCGCGGGAGCCGCGGCGGGCTGGGCGCCCATGAGCTGCTGGGACAGCCCGCCCATCACCATTGCGGTCACCACCGGGAGCATCTTCCGCAGAACGTCGGCGCTTACCCCGGAGGCTGCGGCGGCCCGGTCCGCCACGCCGCGGCTGACGTCCTTCGACTTGAAGACGTGCCCGAGAATGCGTTGCCATCATCGACGATGCCGTCGTCGTTCCGGTCGAGATAGCGGCCGTGATTGCCCGTCGCGATCGCCTTGACGACACCGGTCACCCCGTCCGGCCCCGACTGGATCTGCCGCCGGATTCCCGCCATGACCGCGGGCGCCAGCTGGTCGATCGCCGCCCGGGTCTCCCGTTCGCTCAGGCCGAATCTGCCCCCGAGAACCTGTACACCCCGCCCGCCATGGGACTGGGCGATCACATCCAGCATGTCCATGAAACCCTCCTCCACCGTGCCGTCCGCGTTCCGTCGAGGGACCGCGCCAAAGCGAGGCTATCAGAAACCGGGCAGGCGGTGCGCTATCGCTGCTGGGGTGCTGCGTCGATCGGCGATCCGGCCGCGGGCGCCGGTGTTTCCGACCCGCCGACATCGAGGCGGAAGGGCGGGTACTCGTCGCGCATCAGGGCCGCATAGGCCAGCACGCGGAAGACCCAGCGGTTGAGGCCCATCAGGAGATCGAACAGTCCCTGGGCGTACCGGCCGCTGAAGAGAAGCACCACGCCGGCCACCAGGGAGAGGATGCCGATGATGCCGCCGCCGATTTCGAGCACGCCGTCGCCGTAGCCGCCGTTGAAGTCGGTCGTCCACCAGACGAGGCCGCTCGTGAGGAGGCCGACGATCAGGTAGTGGGGGATGGCCAGGAGCCACCACTTCACCAGCACCAGGCCGCGCGACAGCTGCCCGGGATAGGCGACGTCGAGCCGGGCGGGGTAGTCGGCGTCGGCCAGGGTGAAGGGCGGATAGCGGTCCGTGCCCAGCACGCCCGTGGCGTAGAAGATGACCCGCCACGTCCAGCGCATCACTCCGACGTTGAAGTCGAAGATCGGGCGCGGATAGCGTCCGGTGAAGAGGATCGCGAAGAACACGACGATCGTCAGCAGGAAGAAGGCCATCAACAGGAAGGCAAGGACGATGAAGTGGGGGATGGCGAGGAGCCACTTGATGAGCCACAGGCCACGGCTGAGGGGTTCGTCGAGGCGGCCCTCGATCAGCACCGGAGACGCCGGCCATGCGGTTCCGCCTCCCGTCCACGCAGCCGCCTGGAGCGGGCCGCCGGCGGGCTGATGGTGCTGCGCCAGCGGTCGCCGGAACGCGAAGACGAGGAGGGCGGCGGCGAGGGCGCCGACGATCAGGCCCGCTACCAGAACGCCCGCGCCGATGGCCGGCAGAAGCGGCACCCGCACCGCCCCGGACGCCTCGACCGCCACGCCCCGCGTGGCATCGGCGTTCATGATGACGACCGTCCACGAACCGCGCTCCAATGGCCATTCGAGCCGTTGCGTGCCGGTCCCTTCGACCGTTGCTGCCCAGAAGGGCTGGGCTGCCGGCAGCGCCGGCACCGCCTGTCCGGCGATGTCCCTGTATCGGACATCGGACCTTGCCGTGCCGATGCTGCGCACTTCGTCATGCGCGACATTGGCGAGATAGCGGGCGACGTCTTCGGCCGGCCCGACGCCGACGAAGACGGCGCGGGCATCGCCCGTCACCGCCACGGCGATGTCCGCGACGGTTTCGACGGGCCACCAGTCGCCTGGATGGGAGGCGATCGCCACATTGGCCGACGTGACCGCGTATCCGTCCGAGTTCAGGGCGAAGGAGGCGCTTTCGATGAACCCGCCATCGTCCTGACGGGTGCCGAACGCGACGATCACGGCGATGGCGCCGACGACGAGGCCCATCGCTGCGAGGGCGAGGATCATGCCCAGGATGGAGGCGACGATGCGGCCGGGGGTCATGTCAGTCTCCATGAGGAACGTCATCTGTCAGGCGGGCAGTGTCTGCGATCCACCGTACTGGCGCCTTGACTCAGCGCAACCGAAAGGTGCGAGACTCACGGTCTGACGGCGGCAAGCGCCTTCACCGCGTCGTCGGCTCGCCGGCCCGCCAGCGCAGATCGACGACGCACCCGCAGTCGTCGCATCGGAACAGGGTCGCTGCGCCGGGGGATCCTGTGCGATCATCGCGCTCCGGCATACCGGACAGGACCGGGGCCGCGGGGCTGCGCCGTGTGTGAAGCTGCCGGTCACGCCGCGCGCCAGTCCGGACACCGCGCCCACGACATTGCGAAGGAGTGGGGCCTGGCAACGGGCAGGGTTGGGGCGGTCGGGTCGGCATCCAGCGACACGGTATCCTCCGGGCGAGCCACCTCAGGGTGGCAGCGGCCCGATTTCCCGCCTTGATCTGCCTCAAGGAGCGTCCGCCCGCCTCCGCAACCAAACGGACTGTTGCGCGCAGCCCCCGACCCGTACGACTTTGCGGACATCCGTAACCCGAGAGCACCGTGGCGAACGATCTGCTGACCGGCCTTGCCGTCTCCCTTGCGATCGGCCTCGTGGTCGGTCTCGAGCGTGGCTGGCGGCTGCGCGACGAGCCGGACGGCAGCCGGGTCGCGGGCCTTCGGACCTTCGGGCTGACGGGTCTCCTCGGCGGCGCCGCGGGCGCCCTTGCGATGGCGCTGGACGAGCCGCTCGTCTTTGCCGCCGTCATGGTTGCCTTCGCTGCCATATTCGCCTGGTTCCAGAACCGCGAGGAGGAGCAGCGGCAGAGCTACAGCGTCACATCGGTGATCGCCGCGATCACCGTCTTCGTCCTCGGCGGCCTCGCCGCCTCCGGCGACTGGGCGGTGGCCGGCGCCGGCGGCGTGGCGGTCGCAACTCTCCTTGCCAGCCGGGAGGTCCTCCACGCGCTGCTTCGCAGGCTCACCTGGCCGGAGGTGCGGTCCGCCCTTCTCCTGCTGGTGATGTCGGTCATCGTCCTGCCGATCCTTCCCGACCGGGCGATCGATCCGTGGGGCGGCTTCAATCCCTTCAGCATATGGCTGTTCACGGTCCTGACCGCGGCGATCTCCTTCGCCGGCTATGTCGGGATCCGGATCGTCGGACCGGCGCGCGGGACCCTGGTGGCGAGCTTCCTCGGCGGCCTCGTCTCATCCACCGCCGTGACGGCAGCGCTCGGACGGCGCGCCCGCGTGGAGGGTCCAGCGCCGCAGCTGATCGGCGGCGCCTCGGTCGCGGCGATGGTCTCCGTCCTCCGGGTCGTTCTGCTCATTCTCCTCCTCGCGCCCGCGCTGGTGCCGCTCATCGTGCTGCCGGCATTGCTGGCAGCGGTGGTCTTCGGCGTGGCCGGGTTCTTCTTCCTCCGCGGGCCGGCCGGCCCGGAGGGGCAGCCCACCACAGGCAATCCCTTCGATATCGCGCCGCTCGCCATCTTCGCCGGCGCCTTTGCGATCGTCTCGGTGATCAGCGCTGCCGCATCGACCTATCTCGGCCCATCCAGCGTCATCGCGACCTCCGGCGTCTCGGCGATCCTCGACGTGGATGTCGCAACGCTGTCGGTTGCGCGCCTCGCCGGAACCGGGGTCCCGCTTGCCACCGCTGCGCAGGCGATCCTCGTGGCCCTTGCAGCCAATGGCGTGGGGCGCGTCATCGTGGGGATGGTCGCGGGCCCCAGGCGGTACTGGCAGTCGCTGGCCGGAATCCTGGCGGCGGCGGTCCTCACCGGTACCGTCGCCGCGCTGGTCGTCGGTCCATTCTGACTGGCTGCGCCGGTCTAGCTCCGGCGCGAACCGCGGAAGACGCCGAGGAAGCCGCCGCCGAACAGGATGCCGGCGCCCAGCACGAAGCCGAAATCGTACCAGCCGCCCGAATTGTGCACCTCGTAGATGCTCACCCGGTCGGTGAAGAGCGAAATGATGAACGTGACGGGGGAGACGATGCCCTGCCACAGACCGCCCCAGAAGCCGCGAACGATTCCTTCTGCATCGGCGATGTCGACCGACAGGTTGGGTCCCGCCGCGCAGGCGGCGAGGAGCATGGTGAGTCCGAGGCCAAGAACGATCATCGACGTGCGAGAGGTGGTCATTTTGCACTCCTGTTGTGGAACTGAAGCGCTCCGGCGAGCCTTGTGTCTGGACCACGCGGCGCGACCGCCATTCTGCAGTACGAACGCCTGTTGATGATTGCGGCGGATCAAGGCGGCCCGCGAGCCGGATCGCCACAAGAGGCAATATTGCATCTCCCGCAACAGTTCGAACGACGAGGCACCACAGCCCATGCTTCTCCCGCACGACACGAGCGTCGTCGTGGCCGATGGCCGCACGATGAAGGTCTTCCGCAACGCCGGCACCGAGACGGCGCCGCGGCTCGAGGCGAAGGACGGCCCGAAGCTCGGCCATGGGAGCCACGGCTCGGGCGGCCGGCACCACAGCTCTGCTGCCAACCCCGATCATGGCCAGCTCCACGAGGATGACTTCGCGGCATCCGTCGCCGCCTGGCTGAACGCAGAGGTGCTTGCCGGCCGCATTGCCGATCTCGTCGTGGTGGCTCCGCCCAGGACGCTCGGCGAGATCCGCCACCATTACCATCCGGAACTCCGCAAGCGGCTTGTCGCCGAGTTGAGCCGGGAGCTCGTCGAGGCGACGCCAGCCGTGATCCAGGCCGCAGTTCTCGCGGCGATCTGAAGAGGGAACGACGATGATTCCGCAGGACTTCCGCAAGGTTCATCTCGAACTGGCGCGCGAGCCGGGCCACCCTGAAGGGGATTCCCGGCACGGCTACGACCTCCTGATCCCGCTCGGCGACGACGGCCGGATCGACGCCGCCTCCTGGCGGGAGCATCGCGCGGCAACGCGCGTCCGCCGCTTCCGTCGCGGGGAACCGGATCTCATCGGCGTGCTGTCGCGGAAGCCCGGCGGCAGCTGGTATTTCGACTATGCCGAAGGCGATAGCGACGATGAACCCGGCTTCCGCTTCGGCGACGAGAGCTTCGTTCCCGGCGAGTACGTTTCGATCCGCGAGAACGACGGGGCCATGCACACATTCAGGATCATCTCGGTCGAACTGCCCTGACGCGCGCCGCGCTGTGGCGGCGCGTCGCGGCGGAATTGATCCGGCGCAAACTGCACCGGCACCGACGGTGCAATGTTCGAAAGCCAGATAGCAGGTCATACGAGGAGAAGAACGATGAGCAGTGCAGTTCTCGGGTTCGATGCCGCCGTCGCCGGGGCGCGCAGCGCCGCCCGCTACGACGCCCACGCGGCCCAGGCCACCGGCACCACAGCGCTTCATCCCTATGTGCTCCGGATTGCTGCGGCCTCCTACGCCCTGATGATCGCGACCTTCTGGGTCGGCTTCGTCACCACCGGGCCGCTTGCGGTCGCCATGGTGATCGTCACGGTGTGCCTGGTCGCCTATGTCGGGCTTCCGTGGAGCATGGCGGTGGCTGCAGCGAGGTTCAACGCGCGGCATGGCATCGTCGAGCCGCAGCCGGGCAGCTTCCGGCGCTTCCTGTCCGGGCACTTCGAGACATCGGCGGGCAACGTCTCCGGGTTCGAGGCGCTGGTCCTCGTCGTCACCGTGCCGGTCTCCCTACTTGCGGCGTCCATCGCCTTCGCCGTCATCTACAACATCCTTGCCTGATCCTTTTCGCCACGGGGTCGTGCGCCGCGGTCCGGCAGTGGAGCTCCCTCTCCCTGCCGTCCTGCGGCGCTCGCGTTTCCGCCGTATGCTCGTCGCCTGCTGAGACCAGCCAGGAACAGCCATCCAATTGGACGCCAATTCGCCGCCGGGCGCCGACACCCCGGTCCTCCGGCGCGTCCTCGGCCTGCCGCTCCTCGTCTTCTACGGGATGGGCGTCACGATCGGCGCCGGCATCTTCGCGCTCATCGGCCAGATCCTCAACGTTGCCGGAGATTTGTCGCCGCTGGTCTTCCTCGTCGCGGCCGTGCTCGCGGGTGCGAGCGCCGGCTCCTACGCCTTCCTCTCGGGTCGCTTCCCGAAAGCCGCGGGCGCTGCGGTCTACGCGAAGGCCGGCTTCGGGCCCGGCCTTGCCCGGGTCACCGGCATCGGCGTTGCAGTAACCGGTGTCGTCTCGGCCGCGGTCATCTCGCTCGCCTTCGGCT
>CAXNGA010000050.1:0-8482 GCA_964201375.1 Kaistiaceae bacterium | reverse complement strand
GAACCGCAGCATCCCGCGCGGTGGCTGCTGCGGCGGCCCGGGCGGGAACGTGTCGATCCGGGATTCGAAGAAGCGGAACACCGGCGTTTTCCTGGCTGGGACCACCAAAGGCGCAGCAGCCCGCGAAACGGGAGGCCGGATGGGCGGGCGAGGCTGGATCGCCCGGATATGTACGGACCGGGAACGGTCCGTCAAGGCTGCCGCGCGCGGGGCTGGCCGTACCGCCTAGCTGGCGCCGTCGTCCTCGGGCTCGGCGTCGTCCGCCTGCCCGAGGTTCTTCGCGACACGTCGGAGCATGCGGAGGAGCCTCTTCCCGTCCTTGCCGTCGATCCCGTCGAGCGCCACTGCCTCGACCGAGGCGACGGCCGCGTCGATCTCGGCGAGGATCGTCTTCCCCTGCGCGGTCAGGAACACCATGGCCTGGCGACCGTCCGTCTCTGAGGTGCGCCGCTCGACATAGCCGTTGGCGGCAAGCCGCCCGACCATCTTGGTGATCGTCGGCGGCTGGACGCCGAGGGCGCCCGCGATCTCCGTCATCGACTGGCCGTCATCGCCGCCGAGGGCAAGGAGTACGCCTTCCTGCCCGGCGTGGATGCCGAGATGGGCAAGTTCCGCGCCGACGCGCGCCCGGTAGAGCCGCGTGGCGCCCGCGAGTCTCGCGCCGACAGACTTCTGGTATTTCCGGCTCATTTCGCGCCCGCCCGTCCGCAGCCCCGCCGGCTGATGTTCGCCTCAGGCATGCCGCTGGTCAACCTTCGCCGGTTCAGCGATCGCGCGGGACCGCGCTTTCGTGCCAGTGGCGGAGCGCCCAGGCCGAGATGAGGCTCGTGGCGGCGAAGATCGCCACGCCGGTGATCGCAAGGAGGAGAAGGGCGGCGAACACACGCGGCGTGTTGAACCGATACTGCGCCTCGAACAGGCGGAAGGCGAGGCCCGAGCCGGCCCCGGCCGACCCGGCGGCGAATTCTGCCACCACGGCCGCGATCAGCGCGATGCCGCCGGCGATGCGGAGCCCGGTCAGGAAGTAGGGCAGGGCGGCCGGAGCCTCCAGATACCAGAGCCGCCGCAGCCGGCCGGCGCCGTGGAGCTGAAAGAGGTCGCGGAGATTGTGGTCGACCGACTTCAGGCCCTGCGCGGTATTGGTGAGGATGGGGAAGAACGCCACCACGAAGGCGAGGACGAGGAGCGCCGTCTGCGTGTCGGGAATCCGCGTCACGATGATCGGCGCGAGCGCCACGATCGGCGTCACCTGGAGGATCACGGCGTAGGGATAAAGCGCTAGCTCGATCCAGCGCGACTGTGCCATCAGCACGGCGAGCGTCACCCCGCCGACGATGGCGAGCGCCAGTGCCGAGAAGGTGAGCTTCAGCGTCACCCACAGCGCCGGGCCGAGCGTGTTCCAGTCGCTCCACAGTGTGCTGATGACGAGTCCGGGCGCCGGCAGGGCGAAGGTCTCGACATCGCCGAGCGTCACGTAGAGGTGCCAGGCGAGCACCGTCAGCGCCAGGACTGCGACCGGCACGAGCACCGAGAGGACCACCGTCCGCCTCATGCGGCGTCCCCCATCGCGGCGTGGAGCGCGAGCGACACCTCGCGGCAGAGCGCATTGTATTCCGGCCCCATCCGCCAGGCCTCGTTACGTTCGGCGTCCGGCACCGCGATGCTGCGGACGACGCGGCCGGGGCGCGGCGACATGACCAGGACGCGGGTCGACAGGTACACGGACTCGAACACCGAGTGCGTGACGAAGAGGACCGTCCAGCCGAACTGGCGCCAGAGGCGGTCGAGGTCGTCGTTGAGGCGGAAGCGGGTGATTTCGTCGAGGGCGGCGAACGGCTCGTCCAGGAGCAGCAGCTTTGGCCGGGTGACGAGCGCGCGGGCGATCGAAACCCGCATCTTCATGCCGCCCGAAAGCTCGCGCGGATAGGACCTTGCGAAGCCGTCGAGGCCCACCAGCGCCAGGGCTTCGGCGACGCGCTCGTCGGCATCGCGGCGCGGCACGCGCCTGAGGCGAAGGGGCATCATGACGTTGGCGGCGACGGTTGCCCACGGCATCAGCGTCGGCTCCTGGAAGACGAAGCTGATCTCGCGGCGAAGGCCGGCTGCCTCCTCGGGCGATGCGCCGAGTTCGACCCGTCCGGCGCTCGGCGGCGACAGGCCGGCGACGAGACGGAGGATCGTCGACTTCCCGCAGCCCGACGGGCCGAGCAGGCTCACGAACTCGCCCGTCGCGACCGAGAGGTCGACGCCGTCGAGCGCGAGGACGCCGTTCGCATAAGTCTTGCTGACGCCCGAGAGCCGCACGAGCGGGCGGCGAACGGCCGTGCCCGTCATCGCTGGTGGGGGCGTCCCGGTCAGTGCGGCGCCCGCCTAGGGCGTTGCCGCGGGCCGGAGCTCCATGCCCACGCCGCGGCAGACGAACTGGTTGGTGTAGAGCGTGGAGATGTCGAACCCGGCACGGACCACGCCGGCGCCCGCCATCGCGTCGTAGAAGTTCTGGACGCGCGCCTCGTCGAAGCAGCCGATGCCGCGCTCGAGCGCGACGCCGGAATCGACGATGCCGAGGACCTTCATCTGCTCGATGCCGAAGGCGATGAGGTCATCGGTCATGTCGGGGTTGGCCGCCTTGATGGCGGCATTGCCGAGCGAATTGTCGCCATAGAGGTAGGTGTACCAGCCCTCGATCGAGGCATCGACGAAGCGCTGCACGATGTCGGGGTTGGTCTCCGCGTAGCTCCGCAGCGTCTCGATCATCGTTGAGGGGGTGTCGAAGCCGTAGTCGGCGATCACGATGGCTCGCGGCTCGAACCCGGCCGCCTGGCGGATCACGAAGGGCTCCGAGGTGACGTAGCCCTGCTGCGCCGAGCGCGGGTTGGCGATGAACGGGGCCGGCGAGAAGAGATAGGGGCTGTACTGCTCGTCGCGGAAGCCGGGCACGATCGCCTTCATCCACTGGAACACCGAGTTGAAGACGTCGGCGCCCATGAAGATCGTCTCGAGGCCGGCGAGGTCGGCGAGCGTCTCGACGCCTGCCTCCGGATGGACGAGGAAGACCTGCGGCTCCTTCTGGAAGATCGCCGCGACCTGGAGAATCGCCGGGATGTCCTGTTCCATGGCGAACAGTGGCTGGAGGAGGTTGCCTGCCATGTAGAACTCGACCTGGCCGGCGAGGAGGCGCTGCCGGTTGGGCGACTGCGGACCGCCGGGGATGATCGTCACATCGAGGCCGTAGCGCTCGTAGGTACCGTCGGCCAGCGCCTGGTAGAAACCGCCATGCTCCGGCTCCGCGAGCCAGTTGGTCGCGAAGGTTATCTCGTCGAGGGCCGACGCAGGAGCGGAAAGGGCAAGGAGGCCGGCGACGGCCGCGATCGGGGCAATGAAGCGCATGGGAGTTCCTGCTGGCGACGGCCGGTCGCGATGCCCGGGCCACGCGGCGACCGCATCACGCCGCCATTGCCGCTGCGAAGGCTCCGGCCCAGTAACAACGGGTTCGATTGTCCGTATAGAGGGATTCACTTCATGTTCCTATAAGGACCCGCCATGCCATTGTTGCGGCGGCGTGCCCCGGCGGCGCGCCGATCGCCGCACCCTGCGGAGTGAAAGAGCATGATGCTGCCCCGGCGCCGGTTCGCCGACATGACGACGGCGGAGATCGCCGCGGCCGACACCGCATCCTGGGTAGCCGTCATCCCGGTTGCGGCGATCGAGCAGCACGGCCCGCATCTGCCGCTTTCGACGGACGCCGTCATTGGCGAGGGTCTCCTCGACCGCGCCCTGGCCCTTCTCCCGGGGGATGCCGACGTGACGGCGCTGCCGATGGTGTCGGTCGGAGCGTCCGATGAGCACGTCGCCTTTCCCGGCACGCTCACGCATCGCCCGGAAACGCTCGCCGAGATTCTCGTCGATATCGGCGAGAGCATCCTTCGCGCCGGGATCCGCCGGCTCCTCTTCATCAATTCGCACGGCGGCAACGGGCCGACGCTCGATGGCGTGACACGTGAACTCCGTGTTCGCAGCGGTGCGCTGGCCGTGATGACGTCCTTCTCCCGCTTCGGCGTTCCGGATGGCCTCTTTCCGCCGTCGGAGATTGCCTACGGCATCCATGGCGGCGCGATCGAGACGTCGCTGATGCTGCACCTTCGCCCGGAACTGGTCAGGGTTGACCGGATCGCGGCCTTCCCGTCGCTGCAGGAGCGGCTCGTCCGCGACAACCGCCATCTTCGGGCGTACGGCCCGGTGTCGTTCGGCTGGCTGGCCGGCGACCTCAACCCTGCCGGAACGGTGGGCGACGCGACGCTTGCGACGGCGGAGAAGGGGCGGGCGATTGCCGAGCACCAGGCGGCGCGGTTCGCCGAGCTGTGCCTCGAAGTGGCGGCGTTCGATCTAGGCCTGCTTGCCGGCGGCGGCCCGTCCGGAAAGCCGTGAGATCGTCTTGCGCCCGCTCCATGTTGGGAGATACTGGCGCGAACCGCCCCGGAGGACAGGAAGTGACCCCTACTGAACGGACAGTACTTCGCCGCCCGCTCGCCGCCCTTGCTGCCGCGGCCCTTCTCGCTCTCGCGACCCCAGCAACGGCCAATGATGCCACGGCCGAACTCGGCGCCGGCGGCCTTCTTCTGGTGTACAATCCCGCCATCGAGATGGCGCAGGAGACCCTCTACGTCTCGGCGAACGAGGTGCGGGTCGACTACCGCTTCCGCAACATCACCAAGGCGCCCGTGACCGTCACGGTCGCCTTCCCGCTGCCGCCCATCGTCGGCGGCTACGGCGCGAACCTCGTTCTTCCCAACGATGCGAGCCCGAATTTCGTCAACTTCGAGCTCACCGTCGATGGACGGCCCCTCCAGACCCAGGTGTACAGCCGGGTCTCGTCGCTGGGCATCGACCGCACGGACATCCTCAACGACCTCGGCATTCCGCTGAGCCCGGTCTCGGAGGCGACGTACCGCGCCGTCGATGCGCTGCCGCTCGATACCATGCGCGATCTCGCCCGCCTCGGTCTCGTTGCCCTCGACGACTGGGGCGCGATGCCGGTGTGGACGTTCGAGACGGCGTTCTACTGGGAGCAGACCTTCCCGGCGGGGGGCGAGGTTGCGATCTCGCACCGCTACGAGCCGGTGGTCGGCTACGGCTTCTTCGGCGACTTCGCCTTCAACGAGCCGTACTACGATCGCTACTGCATGGACGATGCCTTCATCGCCGCCGCGCGGCGGATGATGGGGCCGGACCCCAACTTCCAGTACCTCAACGAGCAGCGGATCGAGTACATCCTCACCACCGCCAACACCTGGGCGTCGCCGATCCGCGACTTCACCCTGACCGTCGACAAGGGCTCCCCCGACGCGATCGTCTCATTCTGCGGCGAGGGCGTCATTCGTACCTCCGACACCACTTTCGTGGACCGCGAAACCGACTTTTCGCCTGAGCGCGAGCTGCACGTGCTCATCCTGACGCCAATCGAGCCCTGATCCCTGTGAGCCCCAACGGAGCCTGCCCGATGACCTTCCTGCGAACGCTCGCCGCGGCTGCCGCCGCTGGCGTCCTCCTCGTCCCCCAGGCCTTCGCCCAGGCGACCACCGACGAGCAGATCGCAACGATCGTGCAGACCTGGGTCGCCGAGGAAGCGGGCGACATGGACCCGGTGGTGCAGGAATACGGCATCGGCTGCCTCACGCCGCTGGTGCAGGCGCAGGCCGAGCCGACCAGGCAGCTCATCATCGCCGCCGGCGGCATGGAGGAGGGCATCGTCCAGCTCGAGGCCACCGACGCCACGACCTACGCCGCGATGTTCCCGCCGCTGCAGCAGTGCATCGAGGCGATGCTCGTCGGTGAAACGATCTGGCCGTGGGTCCAGGTGATGGAAGCGACGCGGACGCCGGACGAGCAGAAGCTTGCCGCGTTCTGCGTGATGGACGCCATCAAGCGGCTGACCACGGAGCAGAGGCAGACGCTGTACCTTGCGGCCGTCGCACCCGACGCCGACTTCGAAGACGGCCTCGACGCCCTCGTGACCGCCGACCCGACGCTCGAGCCCATGCTCCAGGCCGGGATCGAACCCTGCGTCTAGCAGGACGGAAGAGCGCCGGCGTCAGCTGAAATCGATGACGCCGGCGGTTCCCTCCTCGGTGCCGTAGGCAAGACGCCGGCCGGCGTCGTCCCACGCAAGGGCAGACACGGGGCTACCCGAGGCATCACGCACGATCGATCCGTCGCCCTCGTCGAACGGGCCGATCGCGACCACGCCGTCGCGATAGCCGATGGCAACGAGCTCTTCCTTCGGATGGCAGGCGACGCGGACGACCAGTTCGCCGCGCCCGCCAAGCTGGAGCGGCTGCTTTCCCTGCGGCCCGTCCTTGTGGAAGAACGGCCAGAGGATGGCGGCGTCCGCACCCGACGTTGCGAGGTATTTGCCCTTCACGGACCACGAGAGCGCGCGTGGTTTGGCTGCGTAGCCCGTCATCCGGAGATGGCCGCCGCCTTCCGGCAGCTTCCAGCCGTGCAGGGCATTCTCCTGCATCACCGTGACCAGGAAGCGACCGTCAGGAGCGAAGTCGACCCCGATGTGGGCGCCCTTCCATTCGAGCTCGACCGGCGGCGACTCGGTGTTCACCCACCACAGCGACACGCCGTCATAGCGGGCCGCCGCAAGCCGCATGCCCTTCGGCGCGAAGGCCAGGCCACCGACCGTGCGCTGGTGCGTAAACACGCGCTCGCCGCCTTTCGGGAGAAGCACGGTTGCGTCCTTGCCGGCCGCGAAGGCTATCGCGCCCTCCCGGTGCGAGGCGATCTGGTCGATCCACTTCTTCGGCCGCGAAGCGAGTTCCTTGGCCAGACCGGCGGCCGATGTCGAGATGAGCCGCCCGTCGTCGCCGCCAGTGAGGAGCGTCCTTCCGTCGGCGCTCCGGATCGCCGTCAGGACAGCGCCCTGGTGTGCCGCCACCGTGTCCGCCACGCCGTCACGCATGAGCCGCACCGAACCGTCCCCGAGAGCAAAGGCCGGAATCCCTTCGATGAAGGCCGCCCCGACCACGAAGGCATCAAGGGAAAGGCGCTGGACGGTTGGCATGGCTGGCTTCGCAGGTGGCGGGGGTGAAGCCTTGTGCTGCAGCCCATGGCGTTGCGCAAGGCGCAGGCTGTCGCCGTCCCGCCCGGGGCGCGGCGGGCACGCGCGCCCGCTCGACCGCAACGCACCCGCATCCCGGAGAAGACCTGTGGCCGGACCTAACGCGGTTCGAGGCGCTCGACGATCGTGCTGTAGCTGAAGCCGGGCTGCGGGCCGCCCGACACGACGTAGATGTGCGGGCCGATCGCCGCGGCGCCGAGGCCATGCCGGGCGGTCGGCATGTCCGGCAGTATTGCCCACGCATCCGCTGTCGGTTCGTAGCGCTCGGCGTTGGCAAAGGTCCGCCTCCGCTCCTCGCCGCCGAAGAGATAGACCGCGCCGCCGAGCGTGACGGCGGCGATGCCGCTCCGGCCTGTCGGTACGGGCGCACCGGTCCGCCACGTTCCCGTGGCGGCGTCGAAGATCTCGTTCGTGGTCAGGAGCAGTGTCGCGTCGGTCCGGCCGCCGATGACGATGATGTCGTCTCCCACGACGGCCGCCGCGTGATGGTTGCGCGGCGTCGGCATGTCCGGCGCGGTCGTCCACGCCCCGGTGGCCGGGTCGTAGATCTCGTGCGTTCCGGTATCCCGGTGCGCCGCGTCATGGCCACCGATGGCATGGATGCGTCCTTCCAGGACGACCACGGCGAGCGCTCCGCGCGGGGTCGGCAGCGGTGGACCGTCGCGCCAGGCGCGGGTCGCAAGGTCGAGGATACGGACGGCGCCCGTCGCTTCGAAGGTGGCGCCGGCGAAGCCGCCCACGAGGTACAGCGCGCCATCGAGGACCACGAGGCCGGCGTGGTTGACGCCCACGGGCAGGGTGGCGAACTCCGCCCAGGTGTTGGTGGCCGTGTCGTAGGCCTGCACCGCGACCGGCGCGCCGACGCTCCCCGCCGCGGTGGGGGAGAAGCCGCCCAGCATGTAGAGGAGCGTTCCGTCGGTGGTGACGCTGACTTCCGTCCGGGGTGGCCCCGGATGCGGCGCCACCATCGTCCAGGTGCCGGGCGCGGCGGGCTGGGCAAGAGCCGGGGCAGCAAGGGTGAGTGCGGCGGCGACCACGAGTGCGCGCAGACGGATCATCGTTCCCTCCATTGCCCCCGGCGAAGAATGGGCAAGGTGGTTTGGATCGTCAAATCGGCGCGGTGATCCGTCCGCCATCCAAAGTCGTCATCCCCGCGAAAGCGGACCCATGGGGCCGACCGACCAGCACTGATCTGGGTCGAAGCGCCGAGTCATCCAGCGGCCACGAGCGACGCGCACCTGCTCGCGTCCCTTCGTGGATACGGCGCCCAGTGGGTCCGCGCTTTCGAGCCTGTGAAGAATTCCGAACCCACGGACATCTTCACCTCGCCCCGGCGGGGAGAGGTCGGATCGAGGCGCG
>CAXNGA010000049.1:0-8590 GCA_964201375.1 Kaistiaceae bacterium | reverse complement strand
CCCCGTGCGGGTGACGACCAGTGTGGCCGTGGCTCCGGCGCCGATCTGCACGGCGCTCCGGGCATATGAGGACGTGGCCTCCGCCGTGGTGGAGACATGAACGAGCTCGATGGGCCTGGAGACCACCGTCCCCGGGCGGACGATGACCACGACACCGTCGGTCGCCAGCGCGGCATTGAGGGCGATGGTCGCGTCCTCGCCCGCACCCGGCGGCGTCGCCAGGATGTCGAGGACGCTGGGGTGGTCGAAGCCGAGGAACTCGGCAAGCGTGGCGACTTCTACGCCTTCGGCGAGGAGCGCCTCGCGGTCGGACTCGCCTTCCTGGAAATGGCCGTCGGCCAGGACGAGGCGGTAGCGGTCGAGGCCGGCAAGGGCATCGGCGTCCGTCAGGGCAGCTGCAACGGCCACGGCGCTCGGCGGATCGGCGACGGGCACGGCGGACCGCATCAGCGCGCGGAGGTCGGTGTACTTCCACGCCTCGACGCGGCGGTGCGGCAGGCCGAGCCGCTCGAATGTCGCGAACGCCTCGTCACGCCTGCGCAGGACGGCCTCGGAGCCGGGAAGGCGTCCGCGCGCGGCACGGTACTGCTCTGATATCGCGAGTTCCGGCTCGGTCCTGAGGATGCGGGGCTCGGCGGACATCTAGGCGGCGTCGCTGCCGTAGTCGGCGTAGCCCGTCGCCTCGAGTTCGAGCGCCAGTTCCTTGCCGCCGGAGCGGACGACGCGGCCGACGGACATAACGTGCACGAAGTCCGGCACAATGTGCTCCAGCAGACGCTGGTAGTGCGTGATGACCAGCATCGAGCGCTCCGGGTCGCGGAGTGCGTTGACGCCGTTCGAAACGATGCGGAGCGCATCGATGTCGAGGCCGGAATCGGTCTCGTCGAGGATCGCGAGCTTCGGCTCCAGCAGCGTCATCTGGAGAATCTCGTTCCGCTTCTTCTCTCCGCCCGAGAAGCCCGTGTTGATCGGCCGCCGGAGCATATCCTGAGTCATCTGAAGGCGATCGGACGCATCGCGGACGCGGCGCATGAAGTCGGGCGTCGACAGGTCGCCCTCGCCGCGCGCACGGCGATGCGCGTTGATGGCCGACTTGAGGAACGTCATTCCCGCGACGCCCGGTATCTCGACCGGGTACTGGAAGGCGAGGAAGACGCCCTTCCGGGCGCGCTCCTCAGGTTCCAGCGCGAGGAGATCCTCGCCGTCGAAGAGCACCTGCCCTTCGGTCACCTCGTAGCCGTCCTTGCCGGCGAGGATGTAGGCGAGCGTCGATTTGCCGGAGCCGTTCGGCCCCATGATCGCATGGACCTCTCCGCGCTCGATCGTCAGGTCGAGGCCGCGGAGGATCTCGCGGCCGTCATCCTCGATGCGGGCGTGCAGGTTCCGGATTTCGAGAAGAGCCATGTTCGTTCCTAGGCTCCCGCGCCGCCGCCGCGCGCGGCCCGGCCGATCGGGCCGAGATGCGTGCGGTCGAAGCTGCCGGGGAAGAGAGCGCCCGTGCCGAGGGCGGCGCCCTCGAGGCGGAGAAGCAGGCGGTTGCGGCGCGGCGGATAGCCGGGCGCGGCCAGCGCCGTCCCCGGTGACAGAGCGGCGATCACCGCCGGCCCCGCTGCGGCTGTTCGCGGCGCGCGGCCTTCGGGCCGACGCGCCCCTCGGCGTAGTCCGCCACGGTGTGGTCGCGATCGGTCTTCTGCTGCGCCACGATGAGGAACATGCCCCCGCCGACGCCACCGAGGACGGCGAAGATGCAGACGCCGAGGATGATGTCACCCGCTGCCGCCAGTGCCGCGCCGATGGCGGCGCCCACGATCATCAGGCCGGTGAAGAGGAGGCCTACCATGCGTCCTTCCTTCGTCACCGGGGCGAGCGCGTTGCTCTTGTGGCCGACCGGGAAGCGTCGTGCGAACCAGTAGGGGTTGCTCATCCCACGCTGCCCTCGAGGCTGACGCCGATCAGCTTCTGCGCCTCGACGGCGAATTCCATCGGCAGTTGCTGGATGACGTCGCGGACGAAGCCGTTGACGATGAGCGCCACCGCCTCCTCCTCGCCGATGCCGCGCTGGCGGGCATAGAAGAGCTGGTCGTCACCGATCCTCGACGTGGTGGCCTCGTGCTCGAACTGAGCCCGCCCGTTTCGCGCCTCGATGTAGGGGATCGTGTGCGCGGCGGAATCGGGGCCGATGAGGAGCGAGTCGCAGACCGTGTGGTTGCGGACGCCGGTCGCCTTCCGAAGGGCCGAGACGAGGCCGCGATAGGTGCTGGACGAATGCCCTGCCGCAATGCCCTTGGCGATGATCCGGCTCTTCGTGTTCCTGCCGATGTGGGTCATCTTCGTGCCGGAGTCGACCTGCTGATAGCCGTTCGACACCGCGATCGAGAAGAACTCACCGACCGACTCGTCGCCGCGCAGGATGACGCTCGGATACTTCCAGGTGATCGCCGAGCCGGTCTCGACCTGCGTCCACGATATCTTCGAACGCGCGCCACGGCAGTCGCCGCGCTTGGTGACGAAGTTGTAGACGCCGCCCTTGCCGTTCTTGTCGCCCGGGTACCAGTTCTGGACGGTCGAGTACTTCACCTCGGCGTCGTCCAGCGCGACGATCTCGACGACCGCGGCGTGGAGCTGGTTCTCGTCGCGCATGGGGGCGGTGCAGCCCTCGAGATAGGAAACATACGCCCCCTTCTCGGCTACGATCAGCGTCCGCTCGAACTGGCCGGTATTGCGCTCGTTGATGCGGAAATAGGTCGAAAGCTCCATCGGGCAGCGCACGCCCTCCGGCACGTATACGAACGAGCCGTCGGAGAAGACCGCGGAATTGAGCGTGGCGTAGAAGTTGTCCGTCACCGGCACGACGGTGCCGAGGTACCTCCTGACGATCTCGGGATACTCGCGGATCGCCTCCGACATCGACATGAAGAGAACGCCGGCCTTCTTCAGTTCTTCCTTGAACGTCGTCACGACCGAGACGGAATCGAACACCGCGTCCACGGCGACCCTCGGCCGCTCGACGCCGGCGAGAATCTCGCGCTCGCGAAGCGGAATGCCCAGCTTCTCGTAGGTCGCCAGCAGTTCCGGATCGACCTCGTCGAGGCTCTTCGGCGCCGGTCCCTTCGGGGCGGAGTAGTAGTAGAGATCCTGGAAGTCGATCTTCGGGTAGTGCACCCGCGCCCAGGTCGGCTCGCGCAGGGTCAGCCAGCGGCGATAGGCCGACAGGCGCCACTCGAGCATCCACGCAGGCTCGCTCTTCCTGGCAGAGATGAAGCGGACGGTATCCTCCGACAGGCCCTTCGGGGCCTTGTCGGACGCGATGTCCGTTGCGAATCCATACTTGTAGCGATCGACATCGATCGATCTGACCTGATCGACGGTCTCGCGAACTGCCGGCATTGGCTACCCCATCCACAGCGGTTTCAAGGACCGCGGGCGAGTGCAGCGGCTGGTCAGGCCGCCCTCCCTTGCGCCGCACGGATGCGGCCGACCACGCGCTTCCACGCGCTTTGGAACATATCTAGATCGTTTTCACGGGTTTCCCAACCGAAACTGACGCGAACGGCGCCACGCGCGAGCGCCGTCGGTACGCCCATCGCCGCGAGTACGTGGCTCGGACCGACCTTTCCCGACGAGCAGGCCGCGCCGGATGACAGGGAAACCCCTTCCAGATCAAGGCCGATGACCAGCGTTTCCGCGCCGATTCCGGGTACGGCAACGCAAAGCGTCTGCGGCAATCGGTCCGTGCCGGTCGAGAAGGCAACCAGGCCCGGGGTGATCACCGAAAGTTTCGCGATCAGACCATCACGCCAGCACTGCCAGACAGGCGCGAGCGAGTCGCGTTCGCGGCTGGCGGCGACGGCTGCCGCGCCGAATCCGGCGATGGCGGCGACGTTCTCCGTCCCCGCCCGCGCGCCACGCTCCTGCCGGCCGCCGGTCACCAGCGGACGCGGCATGAGGTCTTCCAGGCGCGCGACGATGGCGCCGGCGCCCTGCGGCCCGCCGATCTTGTGGGAGGAGAAGGTCAGGAAATCGACGCCGAGAGCATCGAGCGACACCGGCATGCGGCCGGCCATCTGGGCGGCGTCGGCATGGCTGATGGCGCCATGGGCGCGGGCCAGTTCCGCTACCGCCGCGACCGGCTGAACGGTCCCGGTCTCGTTGTTGGCGGCCATCACGGAGACCAGGGCGCGCTCGCGGGCGCCGGTCAGGGAGACGAGCCGCGCCTCGAGTGCTGCGAGGTCGATGCGGCCCTCCCCGTCCACCGGGATCGTCTCCATGGCATCGGGGGAGAACCGTCCGCCGGCAAGAACGCTCGGATGCTCGGTCGCGCCGACGAGAAGGCGATCGACCCGAAGCGGCCGGCCAGCCGCCAGAAAGGCCGGCGACAGCACCGTGGCGTTCGCCTCGGAGCCGCCGCTCGTGAAGGTGATGCGGCGCGGGTCCGCTCCGACGAGCGCCGCAATCTCGCCCCGGGCCCTTTCGATCCGGCCGCGCGCGCTCCGGCCCTCGGCATGGACCGAGGAGGCATTGCCGCCGCCGTCAAGCGCGCCATTCATGGCGGCGCGTGCCTCCGCCCGCAGCGGGGCGCCGGCATTGTAGTCGAGATAGACACGCGCGGATGTCACGGCGGCAACGGTCCTTCAGGCGCAAGGAATGCTTGAATTCGGTACTGTGGATCGTGATATGAACGGCGGCCGAGGCGCCAGTTCAACACACGAATTCTCTGAAATCGTTCTAACCGCTAGAGACCCGCTTCGTCCGGGTGTCAAGCAGCCTGCAAAGGTTTGCTCGGCGCGGAGTCTCGCAGGAGCCGTTCATGCCTGAAGTCGTCTTCACCGGTCCTGCCGGCCGTCTGGAGGGCCGTTACCAGCCCGCCAAGACGCGGAACGCGCCGATCGCCATCGTCCTCCACCCGCACCCGCAGTTCGGCGGGACGATGAACAATCAGATCGCCTACCAGCTGTTCTACATGTTCGCGCGCCGCGGCTTCGCGGTGCTGCGCTTCAATTTCCGGGGCGTGGGCCGGAGCCAGGGCGGTTTCGACCACGGCACCGGCGAACTGTCGGATGCTGCCGCTGCCCTCGACTGGGCGCAGACCGTTCACCCGGAGGCAGCGGGCTGCTGGGTGGCGGGCTTCTCGTTCGGCGCATGGATCGGCATGCAGCTCCTGATGCGCCGGCCCGAGATCGCCGGCTTCATCTCGATCGCGCCGCCGGCCAATCTCCACGACTTCACCTTCCTCGCCCCGTGCCCGTCATCCGGCCTCATCATCCACGGCGACCAGGACAAGGTGGTGCCGCCGAAGGATGTCCAGACGCTCGTCGACAAGCTGAAGACCCAGAAGGGCATCAAGATCGAGCATACGATCGTGAAGGGTGCGAACCACTTCTTCGAGGATCGCGTCGACCACCTGATCGAGATCTGCGGCAACTACCTCGACATGCGGATCGCGCTCGACGCCGAAGCCGCCGCGGCAGAGGCCGACTAGGCAGCCTTGCCGCTCGGGAAGCCGCTCGAAGCCCGTCCAAAGTCGGTCCTGACGGAGGGCTGGCGCTGGCTCGAGGCGCTAGATTACTTCACCAGGACCTGGTGTGCCCCGAGATGGCGTACCGGCATCGGCGGTCGATGACGCCGGCGCGGCGGGTGCCGACGCATCCGCCGCCCGCGCCTTGTCGCGCCGTCGTCTGAAGAGCCGCGCGAACCTGGCGACTAGCGCCGCGCTCCTCGGCGATAGCGAAACGACGGGGTGCGGCGACGCGGGCTCCACGCCGAGCCCTACCTCCGTCACAGCATGCGATGCATCGACCGCGCGGACGATGAGGTCGAACCGGCCGAGGCTGACGCGGTCGCCCGGCTCGACATTGCCGTGGAGACGGCGGCGCAGGAAATCGCGCAGCGTCAGGTCGCCCTCGGTCGCCGGCACTTCGGCGTCGTAGGCGGCGGCGACGTCGGCAAGGCGTGCGGCCGGATCCAGCAGGAACTCGCCGTAGAGCTGCGGGTCGAAGGCGCTTTCCGCCGGGCCGGCGAACAGCTGGTCAAGGAGCGGAAGGTAGCTCGTGGCGGCAACGATGTAGACCTGATCGCCGGCATGGATGCGCCCGGCCGTGTGCGGCCGGAGCGAGCGGCCATCGCGGAGGATCAGCGACGGCCTTGCCCAGCGCGGGATGCGCTCGCCCCGCGCGACCCGGCTGTCCGGATGGACGCGGTAGCCGACGATCTCATGATCGCCGCCGCCGGGAAGCTCGAGTTCGATGCGGTGGAGCGGACCGAGCTGCGGCGGCACTGTCAGGCCGAGCCGACGCGCGACGAGACCGATCGACCAGCCCTGGATCAGGAGCGAGACGACCACCACGACGAATGCGACGTTGAAATAGAGGTGACCTTCGGGGAGGCCGGCGATCAATGGCACGATGCCGAGGAGGATCGATACCGCGCCGCGGAGGCCCACCCAGGAGGTGAACGCAACCTCGCGACTGCTGAAGCGGAACGGCAGGAGCGTCAGCCACACCGCGAGCGGTCGCGCGACCAGCATGAGGAACAGCGCAAGGCCGATCGCCGGCAGCAGGATCGCCGGAAACTCCGACGGGCTGGCGAGAAGGCCGAGCGTGAGGAACATCGCGATCTGGCTGAGCCAGGTGAGCGCCTGGCTGAATTTCCGGAGGCCGATGGCGTGGCGCATCCGTGAATTCCCGGCGAAGAGGCCGGCGATGTAGACGGCAAGGAAGCCGCTGCCGTTGAGGAGCGCCGTCGCGCCGAAGACCGCGAGCGCCAGCGACAGGAAGATGATGGGATAGAGCCCGGAGTCGAGGTCCGTCCGGTCGATGATCAGCCGGATGAGGTAGCCCCCGACCAGACCCATGGCCGTGCCGATGCCGACCTGGACGCCGAGGTCCGCCAGGAGTTGGAGGGCAGGGTTACCCTGGCCGCCGCCACTGAGCACGAGTTCGACCAGGCCTATGGTCAGCAGGATCGCCACTGGATCGTTGCTGCTCGATTCGACCTCGAGCGTCGCCCGCATCCGTTCGCGCAGGTTGATGCCGCCGGCCCTGAGCAGGAAGAACACCGCGGCCGCGTCGGTCGAACTGACGATGGCGCCGAGGAGAAGCGCCTTCGTCCAGTCGAGCCCGAACAAGACGTGCGCCGCGGCGCCGACGAGTCCGGCAGTCAGGAGGACGCCGACGGTCGCAAGCGTGGCAGCCGGGAACGCCGCCGTCTTCAAGGTGTGGAAGGGCGTACTGAAGCCCGAATCGAACAGGATCAGCGCGAGCGCCACCGTGCCGATGAAGAAGGCGACCGGCGCGTTGTCGAACTGGATGCCGAGCCCCTCCTCGCCGGCGCCGAGGCCGAGCGCGAGGAATATGAGCAACAGCGGGGCGCCGATACGGAAACTGAGGACGCTGGTGAAGATCGCCACGATGACGAGCACGGCGCCGATCAGGATCGCCAGGTTCATCGCCGTCAGCGACATTCACTCTGCCCCCATTAGAATAACCCGCTTCTATACCTTCGCCTCTAAAGGATGACTGCCGCAAGGCGGTGTTTCGCCTTTTATGGGGCGCCGGCGGGAATGCGGCGCCACGTCGCCGCACGCATCCCTGCCCGACAAAATCGACGGGCCGTGGCGGGGCTGGTAAAGAGCCGCCGATCCTCGTCCCGCCAAGGAGAAGCTGCCTATGGCCGCGCTCAAGTCCGATCTGCTGCACGTCCTCACGGAACGCGGCTTCATCCACCAGGTCTCCGACCTCGAAGGCCTGGACGCGGCGGCCCTCGCCGGCCGCATCTCGACCTATGTCGGCTACGACTGCACCGGCCCCTCGCTCCATGTCGGCCATCTCCTGTCGATCATGATGCTGCGCTGGCTGCAGCAGGCCGGGCACCGGCCGGTCACGCTGATGGGCGGCGGCACGACGCGGGTGGGCGACCCTTCGGGCAAGGACACGACGCGGCAGCTCCTCACGGTCGATCAGATCGAGGCGAACAAGGCGAGCCTCCGGTCGGTGTTCGCGCGCTTCCTCGACTATGGCGAGGGGCCGGGCGGCGCGAAGATGGTCGACAATTCCGAGTGGCTGGCGCCGCTGAACTACATCGACTTCCTGCGGGATGTCGGTCGGCACTTCTCGGTCAACCGCATGCTGTCGATGGATTCGGTGAAGCTCCGCCTCGAGCGCGACCAGGAGCTCTCGTTCCTCGAGTTCAACTACATGATCCTGCAGGCCTACGACTTCGTGGAGCTGCACCGGCGCGAGGGCTGCACGCTCCAGATGGGCGGCTCGGACCAGTGGGGCAACATCGTCAACGGCATCGAGCTCGGCCGCCGCATGGGCACCGCGCAGCTCTACGCCATGACGTGCCCGCTCATCACCACCTCGTCGGGTGCCAAGATGGGCAAGACGGCCCAGGGCGCCGTCTGGCTCAACCGCGACCTCCTGGCGCCGTATCTCTACTGGCAGTTCTGGCGGAACACCGAGGATGCCGACGTCGAGCGTTTCCTGAAGCTGTTCACGATCCTGCCGATGGGCGAGGTCGCCCGGCTCGCGACCCTGCGCGGCGCCGAGATCAACGAAGCCAAGAAGGTGCTGGCCACGGAGGCGACCGCTCT
>CAXNGA010000048.1:0-8726 GCA_964201375.1 Kaistiaceae bacterium | reverse complement strand
AATCCACAACCGTGGCGAGTTTTTGCGAGGTGCCGTTGGACACGCTCCACCACCGGCACCACCTGACGGGCTATGCAACGAATGCCCGTTACGTAACGAAACCGCCAGAGAGTGCCCGATGGCGACCAATGCCGAACGACAAGCCGCCTTCCGTGCCCGACGCCGGGCCGAACTGGATCGCCTGCGCATGGCCGCAGGAGCCCCGCATGACGCCAAAGCGACCGCCGCCGCACCAGAACCGCTGACGGCTCCGGTGCGCCCAGCGGGCCCGCAGGCGACCGAGGATGAGTGGATGGAATGGGTGGTGCGAGAGTTGAGGCGGATCGAAAGGCGGATGAAGGCCGACGCCGAGCACGTCCTGCAACGTCACCAGGGATTCAACTCGCTGCTGATTGGACTGGCCCTTGGGGGAGTGGGCCGATTGAACGCCGCACCATCGCCGCCGCCCGCGCCGAAGCGCAGGCGCGTTACGTAACGCGCGGAACCGGCGAAGCTAGACGCGTCTGGATTTACCACTACAGGGAGCCGCCATGTTCATTCGGCGACGCGTCGATAGAGGCAGGACGCGCTACGAGGCTGTCGAGTCGTTCCGCACGCCCAAGGGACCACGCCAGCGCGTGCTGGCGACATGGACCGGGGATCGGCGGGTGGACGGCGTTCCGGTGCCCAAGGAGCCGCTGCCGACGTTGATCGCCGCACGCCTGAAACTCGGCGAGCGGCTCAAGGAACTGTGGGCCGAGGAGGCCGAGGAGAATCCTCGGTTCCACCTCGACTACGAGATCGAGCACGTCAAGCGCCGCCTTGAGGCGATGAAGTTGGTTGCCCTGCACCTGACCGAGCGTAGTGGTAAATCCGAGGCGTAGTGGTAAATCCCGACCCGCCAGCGACGGTGCTGGCGAGGGAAGGCGGCCCGGCCGGTCCCTGACACCGGCCAACGCCCGGAACCCGCTACAGCGCGCGCTCCTACGGCTTCCGCACCGGCCGCGAGCCGCCGATAACAAACCCCGCACCGCCGCCGTCTTCGCGCATCACGACCTTGGACCCCAGACCTCGGTAGCTAGGCGGGATGCGCTCATCAACCGGCTCCTCATGGTCGCGGATCAACGGCACGACGTTCGTGTCCTCGACCAGTGCCGTGATGTAGCGCCCCCACGCCTCCAGCGCCGCCGCTGCCTCGGCCGCATAGCTGTGCTTCTGGTAGACCCCGACAATTGATGAGGACGCCGCGCCGGGCCGAAGGTGTCCAATCGCTGCTTCGATGACCGCCACCGACTGCCGTAGGTCGCGTGCCATCAGTGTTCCCAGCGACCGCCGCAGATCATGCCACCACCAGCCCAGCATTGGCGGTCGCCCCTCGGCTTCGCGGCGCTCAGCGATGGCGCGGTCGATCTTCTCTTTCGGGTAGCCCCAACGGTATTCGGGCTTGCCGTTAGTTTTCGGGAACACGAACGGAGATCGTTTGCCATCCGGGTCCGTCGTCGGCTGGACCTGATCGAGCACGGCCAGCATCGCCGACGACAGCGGAATGTCCCGGCCGATGTTGTAGTGCTTGGGCTTTGTTCGCTTGGTGCGAGGGCCAGGCAAACGAATTAGCCCCTCGCTCCGGTCGATTTCGGACCATTCCAGCGCGGCGATCTCCATTTCCCGCGCCCCGGTCAGAATCAGCAGCTTCACCACGCTCGCATGAGGCTCGCCGAGGGTGGCCGTAGCCTGCCACACGTCGCGAAGCTCCTCGGGATTTAGCCATCTTTCGCGCGGTGGAACCGGGTCCGCGACACCCCGGACGCCCGCGAGCGGACTGGCTTTGAGGATACCGTTTGTCACCGCCCAATTCATTAGCGCCGTGCAGGTTGACCAGACCTGACGCGCGACACCGGCCGACCCGCGCGTCTGAACGACGCGAACGCACTTCGCCACGTCGGCGAGGGTAACGTCGGCGATGGGCTTGTCAGCAAGCGACGGCAACAGATCGTGGTCCAGCACGCGTTGAACCTGTGCCACCGACCGCCGCTGCTGTGCCATGCGCGTCGTCATCCACTGCTCGGCAACGGTACCGAACGTCACCGGCCCGACCGCTTTCGCCTTCTTCACCTCGTTCGGGTTGATGCCCTTCTTGATTAGGGCCAAGGCGGCGCGGGCTTCCTCCATAGCCACGTCGAGCGAGATCGCGCTCTCCTCGCCAATCGTGAACTTGAGTTGCTCTCCCCGGAGCCGCTTCCTCACGATCCACGAATGCGTGCCGCTTGGGCGGACGACCAGCTTTAGTGGCGGCACGTCACGCACCGACACCTCGTAGGGAGTTGCGCGCGGTTTGAACCGCGCGAGCGACGCCTGACTCACGATCTCGTCGGCCACTCGGGACGCTCCATTCGTTAGCTAGGGTATCCTCGGGGTATCGTTCTGCATAGATCGGCAGCACCGCGCCGAAAGGCAAGGCCCTTCAACGTTTGTAATGAACTCACTGAATTTATTAGCGTTTTTTGCGCCGACCCGACGGGTCAGAATATAGGCCGCGGAGCGCCAGAAATCAACGTTTGAAGTGATTGTAGATCACTTCGGCCATCTGCTGCGAGATGCCCTCGACGGCAGCCAGATCCGGAATCGTCGCACGGCTGAGCGCCTTGGCGGTGCCGAAATGGCGGAGGAGGGCGCGCTTTCGAGTGGGGCCGATGCCGGTGATGTCGTCGAGCGGGTTTTTGGTGAGGTCGGCCTTCCGCTTGGCGCGATGCGTGCCGATGGCAAAGCGGTGCGCCTCGTCGCGGAGCCTCTGTACGAAATAGAGGACCGGGTCGCGCGGCTGCAGCATGAACGATTCGCGTCCCTTGACGTGGAACTTCTCGAGCCCCGCGTCGCGATCGACGCCCTTCGCGATGCCGATGAGGAGGACATCGTGCAGGCCGAGGTCGGCCAGTGTCTCGGTTGCCGCGGCAAGCTGACCCGCGCCGCCGTCGATCAGGACGACGTCCGGCCAGTCCGGCGGCGGATCGCCGGCGCCGCCCTCGTCGTCCTCCAGCTCGGCCGGCGGCAGTTCCTGCGCCGCCTCGCGCGGCGATTCGGCGAGGAGGCGCGCGAAACGTCGCCGCAGCACCTCGCGCATCATGCCGAAATCGTCGCCCGGGGTGAGCGCGGCGGAGCGGATGTTGAACTTCCGGTACTGGTTCTTGACGAAGCCCTCGGGTCCCGCGACGACCAGCGCGCCGACCGCGTTCGTGCCCATGATGTGGCTGTTGTCGTAGACCTCGATCCGTCGCGGCGGAGTGGCAAGTCCGAAGGTCTCCGCCATCGCTGCCATCAGCGAGCGCTGCGTGGACGTCTCGGCGAGCCGCCGGCCCAGCGCCTCGCGGGCGTTCGACATCGCGTGATCGACGAGATCCTTCTTCTCGCCGCGCTCGGGTCTTGCGACGGCAACCCTGTACCCGGCCTTCTCGGAGAGCGCGGCAGAGAGGAGGTCCTCGTCCTCGATCTCGTGCGACAGGAGGATCAGCCGCGGCGGCGGCTTGTCGTCGTAGAACTGGGCGAGGAAGGAGCCGAGCACCTCTTCGGGGCCGAGGCTCCTGTCGGCCCGCGGGAAGTAGGGCCGGTTGCCCCAGTTCTGGCCCGTACGGAAGAAGAACACCTGGATCGCCGTCTGCCCGCCCTCCTGGTGGATGGCGAACACGTCCGCCTCGTCGACGCCGTGCGGGTTGATGCCCTGGTGGCCCTGGATGTGCGCGAGCGCCGCTATGCGGTCGCGCAGAGAGGCCGCGTGCTCGAAGTCGAGCTTCTCGGACGCCGCCTCCATCGCCTTTGCGAGCTCGGAACGAATGGTCTGGCTGCGCCCGGACAGGAAGCCTTTCGCCTCCCGCACGAGCTCCGCGTAGGCGGGGAGGGCGATCTCGCCGGTGCAGGGCGCCGCGCAGCGCTTGATCTGGAAGAGGAGGCACGGCCGCGTCCGGCTCTCGTAGACGGAGTCCGTGCAGGAGCGGACGAGGAAGGCCCGTTCGATCGAGTTGATCGTCCGGTCCACCGCGCCGGCCGAGGCGAAGGGGCCGAAATAGTCGCCCTTCCGGTTGTGCGGCCCGCGGTGCTTTACGATCTGCGGCGCTTCGTGTTCGCTCGTGATGAGGATGTACGGGAACGATTTGTCGTCCCGCAGCAGCACGTTGTAGCGGGGCCGGAGCCGCTTGATGAGGTTCGCCTCGAGGAGGAGCGCCTCGGTCTCGGACCGGGTGACGATCACCTCCATGGACACCGTCGCCTGGATCATCCGCATGATCCGGCCCGACAGGCCGAACTGGCGCGTGTAGGACGCCACGCGCTTCTTCAGGCTCCGCGCCTTGCCGACGTAGAGCACCGTGCCGTCCTTCGACAGCATGCGGTACACGCCCGGCGCGTTCGGCAGCCGCTTCACCACCGCCGCGATGGCGTCCGTGCCGGGAAGCGTTCCCGCCTCGTCCTGCAATGACAGGACGAGATCTGGTTGATGAACCTCGGCCACGTCTATTCCGGAATGCCGACGATATCAGGCGTTTCCCAGGCAAGGTGCTGGCCGCCATCGAGCGCGATCATCTGCCCGGTGATCGAGGGCGTCTCGACGAAATAGCGCACCGTGCGCCCGAATTCCGCGAGCATCGGCGCGCGGCGCAGCGGGACGCTCGCAACCAGCCGGTCGAAGTCGGCCTGCTTCTGGCGGGAGTTCGGCAGCACCGGCCCGGGAGCGATCGCGTTGACGCGGACCCGCGGCGCGAGCGCCTGCGCCATCGACACGGTGGCAGCCCACAGCGCGGACTTCGAGAGCTGGTAGGAGAGGAAGTGCGGCACCGGCTTCCAGACCCGCTGGTCGATGACGTTGATGACGTTGCCCTCGCAGTCCGCCGGCAGCGCTGCAACGAAGGCCTGCGTCAGGAAGAGGGGGGCTTCGAGGTTCACCGTCATCTGGCGACGGAAGCGCGCCGGATCAAGCCGGCCGATCCCGTCGTCCTCGAACGTCGCGGCGCAGTTCACGAGGACATCGATCGGCCCGAGCGCGTCCGCGGCCTCGGCGACCAGCGCCGGCAGCGAATCGAGGTCGGCAAGGTCGGCGCATACCGCCGCGGCGCGTCCGCCATTGGCCAGGATGTAAGCCGCAAGCTCCGACGCCTCGGTGCGCGAACGATTGGCGTGGATCGCCACGGCCCAGCCCTCGGCCGCGAGATCATCGACGATCGCCCGGCCGATCCGCTTCGCACCGCCTGTGACGAGGGCTGTCGGCATTGTCTACGGGCGCTCCGGGAACCGCGGCACGATCAGCGGCTCGGCCGCATGCAGCGGTTCGCCGTCGATCGCGACATGGCCGCCCTCGACGCGCGCCCGGCCGCTCGCGACGAGCGCCAGCGCAAGAGGGTAGATGCGATGTTCTACCGTCAGGACCCGGGCTGCAAGCCCATCGACCGTGTCGCCGCCGCGGACCGGCACCGCCGCCTGGACGATGATCGGGCCGTCGTCGACCTCGGCGCGGACGTAATGCACCGTGCAGCCATGCAGGCGCACGCCAGCCGCGAGCGCCCGCTCATGGGTGTCGATGCCCTTGAAGGCCGGGAGGATCGACGGGTGGATGTTGATGAGCCGGTCGTGCCAGCGGGCCACGAAATCAGCCGACAGCAGGCGCATGAAGCCGGCGAGGCAGATGATCTCGATCCCCGCCCCGTCGAGCACGGCATTCATCGCCGCCTCGAAGGCTGCCTTGTTCGGATGCGCCCTGCGGTCGACGGCGGCCGTCGCGATGCCGGCCTCGGCCGCGAGGGCGAGGCCCTTTGCCTCGGGCCGGTCGGAGAGGACGAGCGCTATTGCGGCCGGATAGTCGGGCGCCGCCGCCGCCGCGATCAGCGCGGACATGTTGCTGCCGCGCCCGGATATGAGGATTGCGACGCGCTTCCGCCCCGTCACGCCGCGCCCTCGAGCGCTCCGTCATAGACGACGCGCGAAGCGCCCGAGCCGGCTTCGAGAACACCGATGCGCGTGACGGTCTCGCCGGCCGATTCGAGCGACTTCGTGACCGCCCCCACTTCGGCTTCGGCGGCGACCACGATCATGCCGACGCCGCAGTTGAACGTCCGCAGCATCTCGGCCTCTTCGATCGCGCCCGTCTGCCGCAGCCAGCGGAACACGGGCGGCAGGCGGATGGCGGAGAGGTCGATGCGGGCGTTGACGCCCTCGGGGAGGACGCGCGGCGTGTTCTCGGTGATCCCGCCGCCGGTGATGTGGGCGAGCGCCTTGATCCCGGTGGTTTCCCTGAGCGCCTTCAGGATCGGCTTCACGTAGATGCGGGTGGGCGTGATCAGCGCCTTCCCGAGCGGGATATCCGGCGCGAACGGCGCGAGGCGATCCCAGTCGAGCCCCGCGTCGGCAACGAGGCGCCGGACGAGCGAATAGCCGTTGGAGTGGACGCCCGAAGAGGCGAGGCCGAGCAGCACGTCGCCCGGCCCGACGTCCTTGCGCGGCAGGAGCCGTGAGCGCTCCGCGGCGCCGACGGCAAAGCCGGCGAGGTCGTAGTCGTTGTTGGCATAGACGCCCGGCATCTCCGCCGTCTCGCCGCCGATGAGCGCCGCGCCCGCCTCGCGGCAGCCGGCGGCGATGCCGGCAACGACGATCGCCGCGGCCTTCGGGTCGAGCCGTCCGGTGGCGTAATAGTCGAGGAAGAAGAGCGGCTCCGCGCCCTGGACCACCAGGTCGTTGACGCACATCGCCACGAGGTCGATGCCGATGGTCTCGTGGAGGCCCGTCTCCGCCGCGATCTTCACCTTCGTGCCGACGCCGTCGGTCGTGGCCACCAGGATGGGGTCCGCGAAGCCGGCCGCCTTGAGGTCGAACAGCCCGCCGAATCCGCCGATCAGCGCATCCGCGCCGGAACGCTGCGTGGCCTTGACTACCGGCTTGATGAGGTTGACCAGTTCGTTGCCGGCGTCGATGTCGACGCCCGCATCCGCATAGCGGGCCGGGGCCCTTCCGGTCTTCTGTTCGCTCATCATCCGTTCCAGTCCCGCCTGCCCGCCATTGAAACGGGCGCGGGCGGCCCTCATTTGCCACGTCGGTTGGATGCTGTATCCCACCGGCGTGCTGCGGCCCACAGAGATCGTGCCTTGACGATCCCCAATATCATCACCGTGGGCCGGCTGCTGCTGGTGCCTATGATCGTCTGGGCGATCGTGGAGGGCTATGCTGGCGCAGCCTTCATCCTTTTCGTGGTCGCCGGCGTCTCCGACGGCATCGATGGCTTCATTGCGCGCCGCTACGACCTCCGGTCGCGGCTTGGCGCCTACCTCGACCCGCTCGCGGACAAGGCGCTCCTCGTTTCGATCTTCCTGTCGCTGACCTTCCTCGGCGAGATCCCCCTGTGGCTGGCGATGATCGTCGTCAGCCGCGACCTTCTCATCATCGGCGGCGTTCTGCTCGCCTGGGTCCTGGACCGGCCGATGGAGGTCCGCCCCCTCTACATCTCGAAGATCAACACGGCAGCGCAGATCATCTTCGCCGCGCTCGTCCTCGGCGATCTCGCCTTCGCGACCGGCCTCTCCGGTGCGCGCGACGCGTTCGTCATCGTCGTCGGCGTGTTGACCGTCGCATCCGCCGCTGCCTATCTCGTGGACTGGGCCCGGCACATGGCGGCCCAGGAGTAGGAGCCCGCGAGATGCCTCCCGAGACGGCCGCACCGGCAGGAGGGGCGCCGACCTTCCGCCGACAGGTCTGGTTCTGGCTCGGCGCCCTGGTCTTCCTCGTCGCCTTCCTCTACCTGTTCTCCTCGATCCTGCTGCCCTTCGTGGCCGGCGCGGCGCTCGCCTACCTTCTCGACCCGGTAGCCGACTGGCTCGAGCGCCGCGGCCTCAGCCGCACCGCGGCGACCCTGCTGATGCTGACGGTCTTCGCCGTATTCTTCGTACTGTCCCTCGTCTTGCTCGTTCCGGCGCTCGTCGCCCAGCTTTCGGGCCTCATCGCCCAGTTGCCGGACTTCGCGCTGAGGCTGCAGGAACTGGTCGAGCCGCTGCTCAACAGCGAGATCGCGCGGAGCATCGGCCTCGACGTCGACACGATCCGCAGCCAGTTCGGCAATTTCGTCGAGCCGGCGGCGGCGTGGCTTGCCGCGATCGTTGCCTCGGTCTGGAGTGGCGGCCAGGCGCTCATCGGCGTCCTGTCGCTCCTCGTCATCACGCCGGTCGTCGCCTTCTACCTCCTTCACGACTGGGACCGGATGACCGCGCGCGTGGATCACTGGCTGCCGCGCCAGCACGCCCCGGTGATCCGCGACATCGCGAGCCAGATGAGCCGGGCGATCTCGGCCTTCGTCCGCGGGCAGGGGCTCCTCTGCATAGTCCTCGGCATCTTCTACGCCGTGGCGCTGTCGGCGATCGGCCTCAACTTCGGGCTCCTGATCGGCCTCGTCGCGGGCCTCCTGAGCTTCATTCCCTTCGTTGGCACCGCGGTGGGCTTGCTCGCTTCCGTGGGTGTCGCCGCCATCCAGTTCCCGCCGGAATGGATCTGGGTCGCCGCGACCGCCGTGATCTTCGTCTTCGGCCAGTTCCTCGAAGGCTACATCCTGCAGCCGCGCCTCGTGGGCAACAGCGTCGGCCTCCATCCGGTCTGGCTGATGTTCTCGCTCTTCGCCTTCAGCCTCCTGTTCGGCTTCGTCGGCACACTGATCGCCGTTCCCGTCGCCGCAATGGTCGGCGTCCTCGTCCGGTTCGCGATCAACCAGTATCTGTCGAGTTCCTACT
>CAXNGA010000047.1:0-8818 GCA_964201375.1 Kaistiaceae bacterium | reverse complement strand
GCGCGGCGGGCGCAGGATGGTGACGCCGCCGGCCATGAGTCGCTCGCAGGCGGCGTGAACGTCACCGACGGCATAGGCGAGGTGGCCGAAATTGCGGCCGCCCCGGTACTCCTCCGGATCCCAGTTGTAGGTGAGTTCGATCTGGGCGGCCTCGTCGCCCGGGGCAGCGAGGAAGATCAGCGTGAACCGCCCGGCCTCGTTCTCGGTACGGCGGACCTCGCGAAGGCCGAGGAGATCGCAGTAGAAGCGCAGCGAGGCGGCGATGTCGCTGATCCGCACCATCGTGTGAAGGTATTTCATGTCGTGTGTCCCCGGCAGGGCCGCAACTTCGGCGCGCGCTCGCGCAACCGGAGCCGCAGGATGATTCGTCACCCGCATCTATCTGAATCGAAAGCAACAATCACGTCTTTCTCCAAGTGTCTCCCTTTGGCACTAGTGCGGCCCTTGACGGGTGCTATTCTGATTCGAGATTCGATTGCAGTGGTTGGCAATCGCGGTTCGATCAGGGGGCGCGACACTATGGGGGCCAAGCTCTCGGAAGAGGGGCCTCGATTCGAGGAGTTCGCCGATGAGGCCCCTGTTGGCCTGATCGAAGTCACCGGTGTCATCAAGTGGTTCGATGTCGCCAAGGGCTATGGCTTCATGGTTCCCGACAACGGCAGGCCCGATGTCCTGATCCACGTTTCGTGTCTCAGGCGGGACGGCTTCCTGACGGCCTATGAAGGCGCGCGCGTCGTAGTCGAGGCGATCGACCGTCCGAAAGGCCTGCAGGCCTTCCGCGTCCTGTCGATGGACGAATCGGGCGTTCCGCCGCCGGCGCAGAGCGCGCCACCGCGCACGCACACGAACGTGACCCCGTCCAGCGGGCTCGAGCGGGTCATGGTCAAGTGGTTCAACCGCTTGAAGGGCTATGGCTTCGTCAGCCGTGGCGACGGCACGCCGGACATCTTCATCCACATGGAGACGCTCCGGCGCTTCGGCTTGACAGAGCTCCGGCCCGGGCAGACGGTCCTCGTCCGCTTCGGCGACGGGCCGAAGGGGTTGATGGCCGCGGAGATCCGCCCCGACGGCGGCGGCGGGCCTCCCGCTCCGCATTGAGGTGGCGCATGTCGGTTCCTTGCCGTGCGGGCCGCGCGTCCCGGCCTGCCCTTGTCCGCTCGTTCGCCCTGATCCTCGCCGCGCTCGCCGGCCTCGCGCTGGCGCCTGCCTCCGCGCAGGCCCCCGCCCCTGCGGCGCCGCGCGTCGAGCGGCCCGAGACCATCACCATCCACACCGACACGGGCGACCATGTCTTCACCGTCGAATGGGCGGTGACCGATGCCGAGCGGTCGCGCGGGCTCATGTTCCGCACCGAGATGGCTCCGGACCACGGCATGGTCTTCGACTTCTTCCGCGAGGCGCCGGTCTCGTTCTGGATGCGCAACACGCTCATCCCGCTCGACATGATCTTCATCCGCGCCGACGGCACGGTGCTCTCCATCGCGCAGAACACGACCCCGCTGAGCGAAGCGGGGGTGCCCAGCAACGGCGCCGTGCGCTACGTGCTGGAAGTCATCGGCGGAACGTCCGCGCGCCTCAGCATCGACCCCGGCGACCGCATCGACCTCGAATAGGCTCCAGCCGAGGCGCTGCGCTTCCCGTCCGAGCGATGCCTAGACCGCGACCCTGGCCGCGATGTGCGGGTGCGGGTCGTACCCGACGAGTTCGAAGTCCTCGTAGCGGAAGCCGTCGATCGACGTGACCTCCGGATTGATCCGCATCGATGGCAGTGGCCGCGGCTCCCGCGCGAGCTGCTCGCGCGCCTGGTCGAGGTGGTTGAGGTAGAGGTGCGCATCCCCCAGCGCATGGACGAACGTCCCCGGCCGGAGGCCCGTCACCTGCGCCACCATCATCGTCAGCAGCGCATAGGACGCGATGTTGAACGGCACGCCAAGGAAGATGTCGGCGGAGCGCTGGTAGAGCTGGCACGACAGCTTTCCGGGCAGCCCGTCCCGGCCCGGTTCGACGTAGAACTGGAACAGGACGTGGCAAGGGGGCAGCGCCTGCCGGTCCACATCCGCCGGGTTCCAGGCCGTTACCATCAGGCGCCTTGAATCGGGATTGGAGCGGATCGCCGCAACCACCTGTGCGATCTGGTCGATCGCGCCGCCATCGGGCGTCGGCCACGACCGCCATTGGGCACCGTAGACGGGGCCGAGATCGCCATTCTCATCGGCCCATTCATCCCAGATCCGGACGCCATTGGCCTTGAGGTAGGCGATGTTGGTGTCGCCGCGGAGGAACCAGATCAGCTCGTGGATGATCGAGCGGAGATGGAGCTTCTTGGTCGTGACGAGCGGGAAGCCGTCCGACAGGTCGAACCGCATCTGGTGGCCGAAGACGGACTTCGTGCCGGTGCCGGTCCGGTCCGTCTTGCCGACGCCGGTGTCCAGCACGAGCCGCATGAGGTCGAGATACTGCCGCATGACCCGAATGTAGGCCCTGCCACACCCGCCACCAACCGCGCGCCCGTCATGGACGGCGCGCGCCCTGTTGATATGTCGGCCGCCGGGAGGCGATGGCGGGGGGCGTCATCCGCCCCGAGCGAACGTCCCCGTCCATGGCGGCCCGGCATCGAACGGGGTCGCCGCGTTCGGAGCGAGGCGAAGGGTCTCGCCCTCGCAGATGGCGGGCATGAGGCTGACCGAGCCGCCGTCGGGACGGAACGGCCGCGTCCGCTCGCTGATCATCCCGTCGCGCCCCCAGAACTGGACGGTCCACGCGGCTGACACCGTGGTCGTCGTGCGCTCGATCATCATCGCGTCGTCGACGCCGGTGGGCGCCGGTCCGCCACCGAGGCGCTCGTCCCAGGGCGACCCCCGCCACGTCCACCCGATCGTGCCGTTGAGAATGGTCCGGATCGAACTCGTCGGATCGATGGGCGATTCGAAGGTGAGGGCGTGATAGGTCGCCTGCGCCGTTCCGTCGGCACCGAAGGCGAGGCTGATCGAGCCGCCGAGGAGATCGCCCGGCATCATGCGTGCGGCGGGGGTGCCGCGGAGCACCTCCGCGCCGATCGACCAGGTACCGAGCGGGCAGGCGCAGGGATTGCGGTCCCGCCGTTCGCTGACGGTGACCTTCTGCTCCCGCAGCTCGATCGAATCGGCCGCCAGCGTCACGAGGATCACGCCGTCGCGCTCCTCGCAGACATCGATCGTGACCGGCAGCGTGCTCCACTCGCCGTCGTCGGCATAGCGGAAGCCGCCGAGCGCGTCGGCGTCTGCCGGCGCCGAAATCTCCCACGCCATGCCGCGCGCGAAGACATACCGGCGCGCCGCGACCATGAACGGATAGACGGCCCCGAGGTCGAGTTCCTGCGCCGCTGCCACGAGCGGCGCGTCGGCGAAGGACGGCACGGGCAGGTCGAGCTGCGTGCCGTCGACATCGGTGAGGAAGCCGTTGAGCCAGTCGCGCGCGAAGTCGTGGAACAGCACGTCGACGCCCGGGATGGCGCGAAGGCTCGCGACGGCGCCTTCCGGCGAGTGATCGCGCGAGGAGGCCCGCAGGAACGCAACCACCGCACCTCGGCCGCGCTCGCGGCCGAGGTAGTAGAAGAACGGCGCGGCACTCTCGTCGAGTTCGTCGAGCGGCACCTCGACCAGGCGCGGCAGCCCGCCACCATAGACCGGGTTGAACGCCGCCTCGGGGATGGCAAGGCTCGCGAAATACTCGGCCGTCCCTTCGTCGCGCCACGGCCAGTAGGCGTTGTCGAGACCGTCGTCCGTCCGCTGGACGCAGTGGAACAGTTCGTGCGCCACCGTCCGCATGAGGTCGTTCCGGTCCACGCCGTCGCGGCCGGTATGGATCGCGCTCTTCTCCATGATGATCACGCAGCTCTCCGCATCGCCGAGCGTCACCGCCAGCACCGATCCGCCACCCGGGCTGAGCAGGTCAAGCGAGGGAAAGCTGCCGAAGATCACCAGCGTGTCCGGGACGCTGAGCACCTCGGCATAGAGTGCGGCTGCGCGCTCGATCGCTTCCCGCACGGCCCCGACCCGCAGGGCCGCACCCTCAGGATCGAACCCGGCGACGTCGGCGACCAGGAACTGGCGTCCGGCCGCGGCGAAGCGGTCCTGTTCCACGCAGTATGTGTCGGCGAGTTCGACCGGCAGGCCGGCCCCCTCGGGCGCGATCGGCAGGAGGTCGGCGCACTTCGGATCCTGCGCGGCGGCAGGCGAGGCGCTCGCGAAGGCGGCAAAGGCGAGAAGGAATGCAGGAACCATCCATCGCATCAGCCCGACCATGCCGCCCTCCACATTCGGGACGAGGATGGCCGCAGCAGGCCGCGCCGTCCAGTGGGACCCGGCTGCATGGCGGCAAGCCGCGAGAGACGCCTCCGCGCCCGCCGCCGCGGCGCTGGACTACGGCGTCGGTTGCGCCGGCGTCTGCCCCGTCGCCATCAGGAGGCCCAGCCAGTCGCGGAACGAGCCGTAGAGGCTGTGGTCGAAGTCCTCGATCCGCCATTCGTCATTGCGCTTGACGAGGCTGAAGACGATTTCCGTCACCTCGCCCGCAACCTCCGGGCCGGCCGCCGGGTAACACCACTGGCTCATGAAGCGGGCGGTGACGCCGGCCGTCGTCTGGGTCTCGAAGTCGCCTTCGACCGTCACGCCCCGCAGCGTCGTGCAGTATTCCTGCCGGCCGGTGATCGGGTCGCCGTCGATGAGCGGTTCGCCCAAGGCGACCTGAAGATCGACGACGCCCTGGTAGGCCTCGCGCATATCCTCGGTGAAGAGGCGGTCGAGGGCCTCGCCGGCCAGCGGGTCACCGCGTCCGGTCTGCGCGAGATACTCGATCTCCTGCCGCATCAGTTCCTTCACGAGCGTGACCGGCGAATCGCCGACGAGCAGCGCGATCGCAACGATCAGTTCCATCATGGCTTCCTTCTCCCGAGTCGCCCGCCCGTTCGCCGCGGCATTGTAGGATTCCCCGCGCCGGTTGCCAGCCTCCCATCGCCCGTCGCGGCCAATGACCCCCGCCACGCGGAATTCGCCCGGCGCGCCTTTGCAGCGGCGGCCGAACTCCCTATATTCATTCCTGCCGGCTTCGGCCGGCTATGGTGATAAACGGCCATCGTAATAAGCTCTTCGGACCCGGGGGCAGTACCCGGCGCCTCCACCCAAGCCCACCCGCAGATGGCGGGTTTCGGCGGGGGCGAACCAGGATCGACGAGGGTGTAAAGGGTGGGCTTTTGCCCGGCATGGTTCCGCCGTTATCGGGCCGACCTCATAGTTGCCAATGACAACAACTATGCCGGGGCTCGTCTCGCCGCGTAATGCAGCGAGGTGAACTCCACCTCTAAAGCCCTTATCGGTTCGCATCGGTAAGGCGGGGTTCGGGAGCACCTGGCAACAGAAGCTCCCACTTCATTTTCCCGCTGGCCGCCACGTGCGCTTGGGGCTAGGACGGACGCATGGCCGAAGATCAGATCCGTTACGATATCCTCGCCCAGGACGCGCTGCGTGGTGTGCTCCGCAAAGTCCTTACGGAAGTCGCCAAGGCTGGCCTTCCGGGTGAGCACCATTTCTACATCACGTTCGCCACCAAGGCGGCCGGGGTGCGCATATCCACCCGCCTCCTCGCCCAGTACCCGACCGACATGACGATCGTGCTGCAGCACCAGTTCTGGGACCTTGCGGTCACCGAGCATGCGATGGAGGTCGGCCTGTCGTTCAACGGCGTTCCGGAACGGCTCCTCATCCCGTTCAGCGCCGTGAAGGCGTTCGTCGACCCGTCCGTCCAGTTCGCGCTCCAGTTCGAGCCGGCGATGGCACCGGTCGAGGTGGCGGCCGAGCCCGACGCGTCCCCACCCACACCGTTGCCGATTGCGGGCAAGAAGGCCGAGATCGTGGCCGCCCCCGTGGCAGCCAGGGCGAAGCCGGCGAAGGACGAGCCGGAGGCGGCTCCGGCGGCCGAGAAGCCGCAGGGCGACGCTCAGGTCGTCAGCCTCGACGCCTTCCGAAAGAAGAACTGAGCGGCGATCTTCAGCCTCTTTCGTCCGGCGCGCTTGACCGGCGGCGGCTGAATGAGCCTGATCGCGCGCATGGCAACGCGCACTGAAACCGACACCTTTGGCGCCATCGAGGTCCCCGCGGACCGCTACTGGGGCGCCCAGACCCAACGCTCGCTGCAGAATTTCCGGATCGGCTTGGAAAAGCAGCCGCGGCCGATCGTGCACGCCCTCGGCGTGGTCAAGCGCGCCGCCGCCGAGGCCAATGTCGAACTCGGCGTCCTCGACCGGCGGATCGGCGAGGTCATCGTCAAGGCAGCCGACGAGGTGGCGGGCGGACAGCTCGACGACCACTTCCCGCTGGTCGTCTGGCAGACCGGCTCCGGCACGCAGTCCAACATGAACGCCAACGAGGTCATCGCCAACCGCGGGATCGAGATCCTCGGCGGCACGCTGGGCTCGAAGAAGCCGGTCCACCCGAACGACCACGTCAACATGAGCCAGTCGTCGAACGACACGTTCCCGACGGCCATGCATGTGGCGACCGCCGGGAAGATCGTGCGGCGCACCATACCGGCCCTCCGCCATCTCGCGGCCGCGCTCGCCGACAAGGCCGACGCCTGGCGCGACATCGTCAAGATCGGGCGGACGCACACGCAGGATGCAACGCCGCTCACGCTCGGCCAGGAGTTCTCCGGCTACCTCATGCAGGTGCGGAACGGTGTCGAGCGGATCGAGCAGACCCTGCCCCGCCTGATGGAACTCGCCCAGGGTGGCACCGCGGTCGGTACCGGCCTCAACGCGCCGACCGGATTTGCCGAGCTCGTGGCACGGCGGATCGCCGCCATCACGGGCCTTCCCTTCACCAGCGCGCCGAACAAGTTCGAGGCACTCGCCGCGCACGATGCGATGGTGTTCACCCACGGCGCTCTCGCCACCGTCGCCGGGTCGCTCTTCAAGATCGCCAACGACATCCGCCTCCTCGGCTCGGGCCCGCGCGCCGGCCTTGGCGAGCTCGCTTTGCCCGAGAACGAGCCCGGCTCGTCGATCATGCCCGGCAAGGTGAACCCGACGCAGTGCGAGGCGATGACCCAGGTCTGCATCCAGGTCTTCGGCAACAACGCCGCCATGACCTTCGCCGGCAGCCAGGGCCATTTCGAGCTCAACGTCTACAACCCGCTGATGGCGTACAACCTCCTCCAGTCGGCGCGGCTGCTCGCGGATGCCGCCACGTCCTTCACCGACAATTGCATCGTCGGCATCGAGCCGCGCCGCGACGTCATCCGCCAGCACGTGGACCGCTCGCTGATGCTGGTCACGGCGCTTGCCCCCCGGATCGGCTACGACGCGGCGGCCAGGATCGCGAAGGCGGCGCACGCCAACGGAACCACGCTCCGCGAAGAAGCGCTGGCGAGCGGGCTCGTGACGGAGGCGGAGTTTGCCGAACTGGTGCGACCGGAGGCGATGATCGGTCCGGGCTAGCTTTACACTCCATGCCAATTTGGTATGCTGCGATCATGAAGCTCGCCGACTTCCTCTCCGCTACCGGTACGACCCACACGGCGTTCGCGGCCACCATCGGCGTGTCGCAGGCTTCCGTATCGCGATACGCTGCGGGACTGCGGGTGCCGGGGCCGGAGCAGATGGCCAGGATTGCAGCCGTGACGGGCGGTGCAGTCAGGGCCAACGATTTCTACGATGTCGGGCCCGCCGATCCGGGTGGCTTTGCCGAAGCCTCGGAGCCTCTCGTGCGCGCTCGGATCGTGGCGAAGCCAGCAACCCTCGAACGGGAGGCGGCTGCCGCCCGTTGGCGCGTGGAGAATGCCGAGGCTATCCGCTCCTTCAACGAACACATCGAACGAGACGGCGTGTTCGGCGAAGAGTGGCGAAGCTGGTGATACGACAGTTCGACGTCTTCCAGAACCCGAGCCCCGCGGGCCGCTCAAGGGCTCCGTTCGTCGTGGTCCTCCAGGACGATTTGTTCGACGACGGGCCGGTCATCATGGTGGGACCGCTGTTCGACGCGCGTCTGTTGAAGCCGATCGCCCGGCTGAACCCTGTTTTCGAGATCGACGGACGGATGGTGATCCTGTCCACTCTGGAAATGGGCTCTGTTCCTCGTGCCGGGCTCCGGACCGCCGTGACCAGTCTTGCGGCTCATCGAGACGCGTTCATTGCCGCGATCGACTTCGTCTTCACGGGCATCTGAGGCAGCCATGACCGCCGAGATCGTCAACCTTCGCCGCGTCCGCAAGGACAGGGCCCGCGCCGAGGACAAGCACGCCGCGGAGGCGAATCGCGTCGCCTTCGGCCGGACCAGGGCGGAGAAGTCGGTGACGAAGGCGACGAAGGATGCCGCGGACCGGAAGCTCGACGGCCACCGGCGCGAGGACTGACCCATGGGCAAGCGGTCGATCGCGATTGCCGGCCACCGCACGAGCATCTCGCTCGAGGAGCCGTTCTGGACCGCGCTTGCCGAGATTGCCGAGGCGCGCGCGCTGAGCCTGTCGGGCCTCGTCGCCGAGATCGACCGCGACCGCTCTCCCCGCACCAACCTGTCGTCCGCGGTGCGGATGTTCGTCCTTGCCTGGTTCAGGGAGCCGGCGGCGGTGGAACAGGCCCGCCAATAGCGGGCGCGGCCGGCGGAAGCTCGAACAGCGAGGGCGGGATCGGCCCTGGCCGTTCTTCCGCGGGCAGTGGTTCGGGCGCAGGCGGCACAACGGCCGCTGCCTCGCGGTCGGCATTGGTCCGCTCCATCATCCGGATGAAGCGTTCGATCTCGAGGCGGTTCGCGGTCGTCTGTTCCGCCCGGCAGAGACTGCGGAGGCT
>CAXNGA010000046.1:0-8843 GCA_964201375.1 Kaistiaceae bacterium | reverse complement strand
TTGCGATCGAAATGTTCGTCGCGTCCGACCCTCGGGGCAGGAATGCCCTCGACGCTCGAACCGAGTTGGGTCCCGACTGGCAGACGATCATCGCGTCCGATCGGAACAACTGCTTCTGATCACCCGCACGCGGGGGAATCGAGGGCGCGACAGAGCAGGCTGACGCACGTCGGACAACGCATCGTTTAGCAGCGCGCGCTCGGCCATCCGAGCCCGCTTGGTTGACTGACGGGTTCCTCGACGGCGAGCGAAGGTAAATAACCCTAAATGTCGATCCCCGCGAAATAAGCAATCATGGGCATCCGGAAATAGTGGCCGGGCGCAGTGACGGGGCACCCATCCTCGGCGCGTAGTACGGCTTGCAGACAGCCTCGACGAACGCGTCGAACCCGGCTTCGGCCAGCAGGGTCTGAAGCCGGTCGTAAAACGCGTGCCCCGGAGACCGCGGCATCTCCGACCAGCTCACCACCAGGTCGCCCTGAACCTCGGCAGCGCGTCTCATCGCCATCGCAGAAACCCCGCCCGAATCCCAATGTTCAGACGGAATCAGCCGCGACGGACTTCGTCAACGGGCTGCAACGGTCAAGACTTTCCTTCCGTTTCCATCCTAATGCCATGGCGTCTCGACGGTACAGCCGGTAGAATAGGGTCTTGCCGGTACAGCCGGTAGAGTTGAGGGGAGCCTTCCGATGACCACATCCAATCCGCCGCCGGAGGCGTCCGACGATGAACCCATCAAGTCGGCTCCGAAGGCGCGAACGCGGCGGAGCCTCATCGGCCTCGGCGGCATCATCGCCGGTGTGGTGATCGGGACCGCGTTTACCGGAACGCGCGCAAATGCGATCCCCCCACCGATCTGCTTCCTCTGTGGGACAATGATCCAGACCCCCACGGGCCAGCGGTCCATCGAGAGCCTGACGATCGGCGACACGGTCACTACCGTTTCCGGAGCGGCACGTCCGGTAAAGTGGATCGGCCGCATGAGCTTCGTGCGGGCGGCCGGTCGCAGGGAGTGGGTGCGCGACGTGACACCCGTAAGGATCGCCAGGGGCGCGATCGATGGTGCACTGCCGCGACGCGACTTGTTCGTTTCCCAGGCCCACGCGCTCCACATCGACGGCGTGCTTGTTCCCGCGTCCGACCTGGTAGGCGCGCCGGGCATCACGATCGAGTCCCCGGCCACGGCCGATCGCCTCGACTACTTCCATATCGAACTCGACAGCCACGATGCCGTCTACGCCGAAGGACTGCCGGCGGAGACCTACCGAGAGAACGGCGACCGCGAGCGTTTCGACAATTTCATCGAGTACGAGCGCCGCTACGGGCGGTCAGCGGGAGAGCAGAAGCCGTTCGCTCCGCTGGTTGGCTATGGCAGCCCACGAAACCGGGCCCGCTCGCATCTTCGCAGTGCGCTGTCCCCCTGGATCGACCGCCGCACGACTTTCGACCGAATCCGCGACAGGCTGATGGAGCGGTCGCCGAGCTAGACGGGCCGGTGACCGAAATGCATCGGCTCCTCCGCGGGCAAGAAGCGTCTCGGCTAAGGCTGTAGGGCACCTCATCGCGGCTACCCTGACGGTCCAGAGCGAAAGCACGCAGCTATTCACCCTCGAGCCCCAGGCATGGATCGGTGACGAACGCTGGCGGTTCGTCGACCTGCCGCCGACGATTGCCCTCGCGGCGGGCGGCCGCGTGGAGATTCCGGTAGTCATCGAGATTCCGGCCGACGTCCGTGACGGCACGGTCAGGGTCGAGATCGCATTCGCCGAACCGGACACTCAGTCGGTGCTCGCCGCAGCCTCGGTCGAGGTGTTGGCAGGAGTGCCCCCGGTTGGTGCTCACCCCGATGTTCCGTTGCCGCCGGCGATGCTGGGCGGCTTCAACGTCGCCTGGTCGGCCCTGGGCGGTGTCAGAGACGATCCGGCACAGGCGGCGCTGATCGACACCGTCATCGACGTAGGCGGCGTCAACCTCTACGGCGACGCCGTGATCCGGTTGGCGACGGGCAATCCCGTGCCCCTGTCCGGAGTCGTCCTGGAACTGCCGCCAGCGGGCATGCCCTCGAACCGCCTCGCGGCTTTCGCGATCGAACTGTCGCTCGACGGCACCAACTTCGAACGGGTGCTGGATCTGATACGTAAAGGCCGGCGTGCACGCCGCTAAGGCTGTGGGGCGCCGCTGGCGGCCCAACAGACGCTGTTGGCGCTCCTGCGGCCCTGGAGGCGCGGGAGCGGCAGGTCAGGCCCGATCCGCACTCTCACACCCCGCGCCGGGTTCCTTCGTCGGTCCCGCAGGTCTGGCGGGCAGCAGCAGCGTTTCTGCTACTTGAGGTCGGCGCGCGCGACGACAAAGACGTCGAACGGATAGATCAGAGGGGTGTCCGATCGGCGCGCGGGTTCACCTGCAGGTTTCGAGGGCAACGGGGCCTTGAAGCCAACGGCGATTGGCTGCTGTTCGCAGGCGTTTCATGATGCCCGCTTCGATGGCGGCCAATCAGCCAGCCAAGTCATCCTGGCAGCCAGGGCCCGGACGCCGACGATCGCGAATGCAATGACCGATGGTATGGCTCCTCCAGGAAGAAGCCCGTAGACCAGCCACGACACCACCGTCACGGCAAGCCAGCCGAGTGCCTTCGCATGTGCCAGGGTAAATAGGCGCGCCATCAGCTCATCCTTGCGTATTCGCAGCGTCTCCTGTCGCCAGGAGTTCAAGTAAGCGTTTCGAGGGTTGTCGGCGGTTCGGGGCTGACTCCCGTATCTTGCTTGCGAGAAACGCCCCCTCGGAAGTGAGGCGCCATCGAGATCGTCGGAACCCAGGCGTTGTCGACAGCGCTACGAGCCCGAGAGTCTCTAGCTAGCTTGGTCATGCTGGCGACCATGACATGCTTCGACAGACCGTTCGCGGATGCGCCGCAATCCATGAGAGCTTGCATCAGGTTCCGTGACCTGAGCTCCGGTGTCGGCCGAGTCATGCAGGTCACCCCCCGAACGGAGCGCCCGCCAACCCTTGGAAGGTGTCGTTGAGCGAGATGCCGAGCGCTGAGGCGCCCGCGATTATGGCAACGCCGATCAGGACAGCGATGAGGGCATACTCGATCGCTGTTGCGCCGGAATCGTCATGGACAAAACGCTTCAAAGCGGTGCGCATTCTGGACCCCGTTGTGAGTGGCTATCGTCAAACACACTGCCGTCGCCGGATTGGGGTTTTGTTAAACGTTGCTTCGAAAAGGCGGGCTATCGCCGAACCTCTCGTTAACGCTGCCTGGCCTCGATGCGCACAGCGATTCCGCGCTGAAGCCTACGGCCGGACTAGCGGGGGCGCTAAACAGATGTCTGAGGGGGTGGATCTGACGCAGCGGCCCTTGCTCTCGATGGGAGCCCCGCCCTCGCAGTGGAGAGCGGGGCTCGAAGTCGGGCTCGAATGCCCGGCTAGGCCGGGTCGCCGCCGCAGGCAGTCTTGTAGTCGCGGTTCATGTCGCCGTTGGTGCCGGCCCGGTCACCGGCAATCTGGCCCCACTCGGAGGCACCAGGCGCCGTGTCGTCGGCCTGGAAGATCGTGTGGATTATTTCGGCGCGTTCCTGACCGAAACAGCCCGGAGCGATCGGCTTGGCTGCCGACGCAGCACCAGCGACGCAGACCACGCCGGCGGCGAAAGCGAGAATTGTGATGTTACGCATTTGCAGTCCTCAATGTTGGACCGCCTCCCCTGAGACGGATAGTCATTCCGCTATCCAGCCAATGCAACATGAAATCGCTATCCGTCGACCGGAGTACGAATAAGTACTAAGTTCGCTTTCGACGGAACCATTCCCGCCTGTAAGCCGACTGGCCTGTACGGGATCCCTCATGCCAGAAGTTCCAGTGCTTCTTCGTGGCTGAGGCGATGCTCGGACGGTGTGTATGCCTCGCTCCACCTGGCCCGCGTCTTGAGCCAGAAGATCGCCGCGATGACGGACTCACGCCCGTCCCCGGTGGCCTTCCGGAACAGGCACTCGGCGACTTTTGCGTTCGCCTTGATGGCGGCGCCGGCAAGCTCGGTGTGGTATGGGCTCCGGAGGTGTCGGTATCGACGCCAACGACAGTGGCGATGTCCTCGGGACGGATGCAGTAGTAGCCCGCCGTCAATGAATAAAGGTGGGTGAAGGGGATTAGCGAGCCATCAACGACCGCAGTTTACCTTCGAGGCCGGCGGAGGTGGGGTCGATGATCGCGGACTACATCGTGATAGCGCTGGTCGTGGCCGGGATGCTCGCGATCGGCGGCGCCCTCGTGCTCAACGGACGACTGCTCGCGACCTTGCCCGCGGGTGGCCTTCGCCGGCATTGGCGAGCCCTCATGGGACTCGAGGGAGCATTCATCGCTGGCTATGCCGCCTATCTCCTGACCCACACCGCGTTCCAGGGATCGACCGGCAATGTCATCGTTCCTGCCATCTTCTTCCTTGGCGGGGTCTTCGTCCTGGCCATCGCGCGCCTGTCGCTTCAGACCGCAGCGAGTGTGCGGGCGGTAGCGGCGCTGGAGATCGAGGCCGCCGCGGATCCCCTGACGGCGCTCTACAATCGTCGATATCTCAATCGCCGCCTTGCCGAGGAAGTCAGCCAGGCTCAATGGCATGGCGCGCAGTTGTCGGTCCTCATGGTCGATCTCGACCACTTCAAGAGTGTCAACGATCGGTTCGGGCATCAGGTCGGTGACGTGGTGCTGGTGAAACTGGCGACCTTGCTTCGGGGCATCGTCAGGGCGTCCGATTTTGTCGCCCGCTACGGCGGTGAGGAGTTCGTCGTCGTTGCGCCTGGCGCCGGCCCCGCTGAAGCCTCAACGCTCGCGGAGAGGATCCGCAGCGCGGTAACGTCACACGACTTCGCCCTTCCCACGCCGATCACTGGTCCAGGATCGACGAGCATCTCGGCGAGCATCGGGGTCGCGAGTTACGGGCAGACCTCGAGCTCTGCCGATGAACTGCTCAAGGCCGGCGACCGTGCTCTCTATCAGGCAAAGAGGCTTGGACGGAATCGGGTCGCCGTAGCAGGCTATGAGTCGGCGACGGAAGCTGCGCCTGTGACCGACGGCTTGTCGGCTGCATAGGTCCTGGAGATAGTCGGCCGCCACGCGCGTCCTTACGCGAGCAGACTGTGACGCAGCGCGTTCACCCGCGTCATGACCGGCGCGACGAACTGGATGACGAGAGGCTCTGGCGCCGTGTCGGACGCGGCGAGTTCGTGGACGTTCGTCTCTTCCACCCGGCTCGCGCCTTGAGCCAGAAGATCGCTGCGGTGACGCCCTCCCGCCCGCCGGCGATGGCAGTCAGATAGAGGGCCTCGGCCACACGGCTGTTGGCCTGTGCCCTGCCGGTGGCCAGTCGCTATCGTAGTCCTTGCGGAGAACCTCGCGGTCGATCCGGGAGGACGCGGGCGATCTCCCTGTACGGCGTCCCGTAGGCGGCCAGCGCCTCGATCCGGAGTCGAACTTCGGCCGGCGATGCTGTCGCTCATGCCAGCAGCTTCAGCGCTTTTCATGGGTGAGGTGCCGGTCGGAAGGGGCGGATACCTCCCCGAACCCTCGTCTTCAGCCAGAAGGCTGAACGCCGCGTTTCAGCATTCTAACGGAATTGGAAGCTGTACGAATGGACAGGTGCCCCCGCCCTCCCTAGGCTAGCCGAGTGATGGAACATTCTCTTCTGGTGGCGGCTCGTCTGGCGGCCATAACACGGGCTCGTAGGCGCCGCCGTCCGCGCGTGCTGGTCGTTGCCAAGTGCTTGGGCGAGTACCCGCGCCGTTTGCTGGCTCCAGATAACGATAACAGGCCCGGAATGGCGACCGTGACGTTCTCCCGCCCGCCGGCGACGGCGGTGCGATAGAGCGCTTCGGCAACGCGGCTGTTGGCCTTCACGCTCCCGGTGTCGAGCTCGTCCCGATAGGCATCCGCAAGGTCTCGAGGTCGGCTCCGACGACGCGGGCGATGTCGGCGTTGCGGGCGCCGTAGGCCGCCATGGCCTCCACCGCCGGGTAACGGGATCGGGCTCGCCGGGCTGAAGGGCGAGGACCGGCTCGATGACTGGACAATCAGCGTTGCCCATCGGTCGCGGTCCTCTGCACCTTGGCGATCGGCCTGTGCGCCTCGATCCAAGCTTCCGGCGAGGGCGCTGGTTCCGGGATCCGCGCCACGAAGGTGGGAGCGCCCTCGATGCGGTGGTCGATCGACTCCCGCCACCCGGCGCGGGTCTTCATCCAGAAGATTGCCGCGATCACGCCCTCGCGGCCATCGCCGGTAGCTTTCCGGAATAGGCTCTCGGCAACGCGGGCGTTCGCCTTGATGGCGGCGCCGGCAAGCTCGGTCTGGTAGGTGCGGCGGAGGGTGCCGACGGCTTCACCGTCTGTGCCGCCCCTGCCTTTCTCGTGGCGCATCCTGGCCCAACGACGCCGGCCGGTCTCGCCGGAGTTCGCTGTTTCCTCAACCTCAGTTTCACGCCGCGCGACGAATGGGCGTTCTACGGTCCGGGCGGCGGCGCGCCGGTTGTGGCGGAGGTCACGGGCGATTTCCAGTGCGACAACGACGTTGCCCAGCGCGCGGCCGCGATCGCCGACGCTGGCATCGCATACCTCCCGGCGGACCTGGTGCGCGACGACATCGCCGCCGGCTTGCTCGTGCCCGTACTCGCGCAGTGGCGGACGGTCGGTCTGCCGATCCATGCCGTCCACCCGTCGCGCCGCTTCGTACCGCGCCACGTCGCGGCCATGATCGACGGGCTCGCGGCGGGGCTTGAAACGCCTAACTCTGCCTAACAAGCGACCGATCCACCCCGGCTTTGCCCTAGGTGACGAGATTCCTTTGCGCTCCCATTGGCACCACTCACGTCCATCGCGCGGCGACCGCGACGGCCCACGTGCTCGCTGTTTTGTCGCTGGCGTCGGCACGCCGTGATGGCATGGGCTGTTTCCCTCAACAGCAGCCACGCTACCCGCACGGAAGCCGCCGTGCTTACTATGTGCTTACTAGTCCGCCTTCTGTGAGGGAAAGGGACCGAGTAAGTCATTGAAAAGATTGGCGCACTCGACAGGAGTCGAACCTGTGACCTCTGCCTTCGGAGGGCAGCGCTCTATCCAGCTGAGCTACGAGTGCAGCGCACCGGCGCGTGGCCGGGGCGACAGCGCGATTTGATACAGGATGCGCCGGGGAGGGACAACCCGGTTGCCGCGCGACGGGAAACCGCGCTGCGCGGGGGGGGGTGGGATCGGGGTTGCCGGCCGGGCTTAGCTCCTGGCGATCGAAACCGTCGTGCCCGGGCCGGCATCGGAAATCGCCACGGTGGCACCAAGATGCCCGGCAAGTGCCGTCACGAGCCCCGTGCCGAGTCCGGGCTTCTCGAGCGGGTCAACCCCCAAGCCTACGCCATCGTCGCTGACCGTGAGCGCCCAGCCTGCGCCGCGCGACCGGTAGCTGACGACGATCGTGCCCCGGCGGCGCGTGGGGAAGGCGTGTTTCAGCGCGTTGATCACCAGTTCCGTGACGATCAGGCCAAGGCTCACCGATGCCTCCGGGCTGGTGACGCTGTCGTCCACGCTCACCACCAGGCTGAGCTGCGCGGGGTCGCGGATCATCGAGGCGCCGATGCTCTGGCAGAGGTCCCGGAGATAGGGCCGGAGTTCCACGTCCGAGAACGAGGAGACCAGAAGCTGCCGCTGCACGGAGGCGACCGACAGGATGCGGTGGTGGGCGTCGTAGAGATGGTCGCGCGTTTCGGCCGACTGAACGTTGCGGGCACTCTGCATCAGGACGCTGGCGATGATCTGGAGGCTGTTGGCCATCCGGTGCTGCAGCTCCTGGAGGAGGACCGCCTTCTCGCGGACGAGGCTTTCCTTGAGCTTGTCGTTGGCGCGGACGTCGGTGACGTCGATGACGGCGAGCACGAGCCGGACCGCGCTGCCGTCGTCGAAATCGAGCTTGCGGGCATTGAGCACCAGGCGACGGGTAGGGACGCCATCGCGCTCGAGGTCCATCTCATAGGCATTGACCTCGGCCTTACCCGAGGCAGTCATGCGCAGAAGCGCGGTCACCTGGGGCACGTTCCACTCCCCCTCACCAAGGGCCGGGAGCTGGCGTCCGTCGATGCTTGCCAGGTCGATCTGGAAGGCGTTGCAGAACGACCTGCTCGCGGCGATGACGGTAAGGTCGCCGTCGAGGAGCAGGAGCGGCGCGCTGGCCGATGCGACCATCGCCATGGCGAGCGTACGGTCGATGTGGGCTTCGGCGGGCGCGACCGCCGGCACCGGGATATTCCGGCTGGCGGCCTCGGCATCGTGCGGCGAAAGGGGAATCCGGGCAGGGGGCAAAGTGGTTACAGTTCAGCGTCCGCGGGTTGATCGGAGGCGCCGAATCGCTGGTTTGGAACGGCACGGAGCGCCTGCTACCGGCACTCGGATACCGCGCTCCGCACCGGCGCGCAATGCCCGCTGCCGCATTCGAATACCGGTCTTCCTGCTCCGTTCATGCAGCCGACACCGACTCACATTATGCATGACCGCCATGGGTCCTGAACTCGTCACCATCGGTCTTTCTGCCGCCGGGCTCTTCGTCCATTGCGGCAGCGCCCTGATCGTCGCCACGCGCGTGAACCGCCGCGAGGCACCGGTGCCGCCATCGTTCCGCCCGAAGGTATCGCTCGTCCGGCCGGTGTGCGGCCTCGAGTACCGCATCGATGACGCGATCGCGTCGAGCTTTGGGCTCTCCTATCCGGACGTCGAGATCGTCTTCTGCGTCGAGGAGGAGAACGATCCGGCGGTGGAGGTCGTCCGCCGGCTGATCGCCGCCCATCCGACGGCCGATGCGCGCCTCGTGGTCGGGCG
>CAXNGA010000045.1:0-8910 GCA_964201375.1 Kaistiaceae bacterium | reverse complement strand
AGAACGGCAGGCGACGTTCGGCACCGTCGAAACGCGCCGCGTGTACATCCAGGTGCTCGCAGGCGACCGCGCCACTGCAGTTCAGGCGCTCCTCGACGGCGGCCAGACCTATGAGGGGCTGGTTGCCGCCATCGAGATCGCGCCGGCCGACCAGGGCACGGTTGCGGAGAGCTACTTCGGCGCCAATCCCGCCGTGGGCACCGCCGCCTTCGCGCTTGAGGCCGGCGGCACCACGATCGTAGACGGCCGCTTCGGCCGTACGCTGGTGCACGCAGCCGAGGTGAATCCCGCGACCATTCCGACCTTCGAGGAAGTCGCCGACAATCTTCGCGTGACCCTGGCGCAGGAGCGGGCAGCCGTAACGATCCGAGACATCCGCGATCAGGTCGAGGATGCCCGGGCCGGCGGCACTACCCTTCTGGAGGCCGCCACGCGCTTCAACCTGACGCCACTGACCCTGACCATCGACGCGCAGGGCAATGATGCGCTGGGGCAGCCGATCACGGACCTGCCGGGCGGAGCGACACTGGCGAACGCCGTCTTCGCGACCGAGGTCGGATACGCCGACCCGCCGCTCGCCGGCGCCGGTGGCTTCGTCTGGTACGAGGTGACCGCCATCCTTGCGCCGCACCAGCGGCCGATCGAAGAAGTCCGCGACGAAGTCGTCGCCGCATGGCGGCGTGACGATGCCTCGCAGCGCATGCAGGATCTCGCGAGCACGGTGATCAACCGCGTCAACGCCGGCGAGACGCTCCTGACCGCTGCCGCCAGCCTCGGGCTGACGCTCGAGCCGGTGAACGACGTCACCCGAGCGACGACGCCGACCAACACGCTTTCGCGGAACGCGATCCTTGCAGCCTTCAATGGCCCCTCGGGGTACATCGCCCCGGCGCAGACCACCGATGGCGAGGGCTTCGTGGTTGTCCTGGTCACCGACGTCACGACGCCGATGTTCGACCCGACGGTGCCTCCGACGGAAACCGAAACGAACATCCTCACGGCGTTCCAGCAGGACCTCGTCCAAGGCTACATCCGCGACCTTGCCGAAGAGTATGGCGACCTGCAGTACAATCAGGTGCTCGTCCGCCAGCTCGCCGGCCTCGCCGCGACCCCCTGACGGACGAAACCGGGCCCCATGCGCATCGCCCCCGCCGCTGACGACTTTGCGCGCCGCTATGACCTCGGCGCGCCGCAGGTGGTGTGGACGCGCCTCGTGGCGGACCTCGAGACGCCGGTCTCGGCGACGCTCAAGCTCACTGCGGGCCGAACGCATTGCTTCCTCCTCGAATCGGTGGAGGACGGGGCGGTGCGCGGCCGCTACTCGATGATCGGCATCGACCCCGACCTCGTCTTCCGCGCGCGCGGGGCAAAGGCCGAGATCAACCGCCGCGCCGGCACCCACCCCGAGGCCTTCGAGCCCATGGCGGAGCCTACGCTGGACGCGCTTCGCACGGTCATCGCGGAATCGCGGATCGAGATGCCGGAGGAGCTGCCGCCGATGTCGGCCGGCGTCTTCGGCTATCTCGGCTACGACACGATCCGCCAGATCGAGGAGCTCGGCGAACCGAATCCCGATCCGATCGGGCTGGCCGATGCGATCATGATCCGGCCGACGGTGATGGTCGTGTTCGATTCTGTCCGTGACGAGATCATCGTGGTCACCCCGGTACGCCCCGAGCGCAGCCAGACCGCAGTCCAGGCCCATGCCCGCGCCGTCGAGCGGCTGACGGCCATCGTCGAGGCCCTCGATGCGCCACTCGCCAAGCATGTCGGCGTCGAGCAGGCCGAGGGTGGCCTCCCGGTGAAGTCCAACACCACGCCCGAGCGCTATTTCGAGATGGTGCGGCAGGCGAAGGAGTACATCGCGGCCGGCGACATCTTCCAGGTGGTGCTGTCGCAGCGCTTCGAGGCGCCGTTCTCGCTGCCGCCGTTCGCACTCTATCGCGCGCTCCGTCGTACCAACCCTTCGCCTTACCTCTATTACCTCGACTTCGGCGACTTCGCGCTTGCCGGCTCGTCGCCGGAGATTCTCGTCCGGGTCCGCGACGGCGAAGTTGCCATCCGTCCGATCGCCGGCACGCGCCCCCGCGGCAGGAACAGCGAAGAGGACAAGCGGCTCGCGGCGGAACTTCTCGCCGATCCCAAGGAGCGCGCCGAGCACCTGATGCTGCTCGACCTCGGTCGGAACGACGTCGGTCGCGTGGCCAAGATCGGGACGGTGAGGGTCACCGACCAGTTCTTCCTCGAGTACTACAGCCAGGTGATGCACATCGTGTCGAACGTGGTGGGCAGGCTGTCCGACGACCATGACGCGTTGAGCGCCCTCGCCGCAGGCTTCCCGGCCGGCACCGTGTCGGGGGCGCCCAAGGTCCGCGCGATGGAAATCATCGACGAGCTCGAGAGCGAGAAGCGCGGCGTCTATGCCGGCTGTGTCGGCTATTTTTCCGCGGGCGGGGCGATGGACACGTGCATCGTGCTGCGCACGGCGCTGGTGAAGGACGGGACGATGTACGTCCAGGCGGGTGCCGGCGTCGTCGCTGATTCCGTACCCGAGAACGAGTACGCCGAATGCCAGGCCAAGGCGCGGGCCCTATTCCGCGCCGCCGAGGAAGCGGTGAGGTTCGCCTCCAGTGTCGGCCGCGGGCAATGAGACTGGCGAAGGTCGTCGTAATTTGCGCGGCGACGACTCCTGCCTTCGCCAGTCAAGCAGCAGCCCAGCCGATCGACCCCGTGGCCTTCGACGCGCAGTTCTGCTCCGAGGTGGGGCAGTATGTGATCTGGACCAACGCCAACATCGACGCGGGCTTTGCCAACGGGCAGCCGCTGATGATGGACCGGCTCGCCCGGATCGATTTCGTAGGCCTCGACTGCACCGCCCGCGCGGTCACGTTCCGACACCATATCGACCGTTCGGACAGCGATGGGCTCCGCGCCGACCGGCTCGCCGCCTGGAATTCCACGTGGTGCGGACCCGGCGTCTGGCGGGAGGCGATAGACCTCGGCTGGCGGGTTGCCGACACGATCACCTTTGCGGACGGCGCCCGCTACGATATTACGGCCGTCTGCGGCTAGGGGCCGGACGGAACGGGCATGACGCATCTCGTCATCGATAACTACGACAGCTTCACCTACAACCTCGTCCACTATCTGGGCGAACTGGGTGCGGACATCGTCGTGCGCCGGAACGACAGGATCACGATCGACGAGATCCTTTCGCTCGATCCGGAATCGATCGTGCTCTCGCCCGGGCCATGCTCGCCGAACGAGGCTGGCATCTGCCTCGACCTCGTCGGCGCCGTGGCCAGCACGATCCCGATGTTCGGCGTCTGCCTCGGCCACCAGACCATCGGCCAGGTGTTCGGCGGCGACGTCGTGCGCGCACCCTCGCAGATGCACGGCAAGATTTCCGAGATCAGCCATACCGGCCGCGGTGTGTTCGCTGGCATACCGCAAAGGTTCAAGGCGACCCGATACCACTCGCTCACGGTCGATGCCGCTACGATCCCGCCGGCCCTCGAGGTGACGGCGGAGGCCGAGGACGGCGTGGTGATGGGGCTGATGCACCGGACGCTTCCCATCCACTCGGTCCAGTTCCATCCCGAGAGCATCGCCTCCGAGCACGGGCACCAGATCCTGCGAAACTTCCTCGACCTTGCGGCCGCGTGGAACGCGCGCCACCGTCGGCGTTCGGTCGCCTGAAATGGCCGAGCTCAAGCCGATCCTCGCCAAGCTCGCTTCAGGCGCGTCCCTGACTCGCGACGAGTCGCGCTCGGCCTTCGAAGTGCTGATGTCGGGCGAGGCGACGCCGTCGCAGATCGGCGGCCTCCTCATGGCGCTTCGCGTGCGCGGCGAGACGATCGACGAGATCGTCGGCGCGGTCACCGTGATGCGGTCCAAGATGCTGCGCGTCGAGGCTCCGCCGAATGCCATCGACGTCGTCGGCACGGGCGGCGATGCGAGCGGCACGTACAACATCTCGACCGCTTCCGCGCTCGTCGTCGCCGGCGCCGGCGTTCCCGTCGCGAAGCACGGCAACCGTGCGCTCTCGTCGAAGTCCGGTGCTGCGGACGTGCTCGCGGCCCTGGGCGTCAAGCTCGATCTGACGCCGGCGGAGATTGCCGCCTGCATCCGTGACGCGGGGATCGGCTTCATGTTCGCGCCGGGCCATCACTCGGCGATGAAGCACGTGGGACCATCGCGGACCGAACTCGGCGTCCGGACGATCTTCAACCTCCTCGGCCCGCTGTCGAACCCGGCCGGCGTGAAGCGCCAGCTCCTCGGCGTGTTCTCGCCGAACTGGGTCGAGCCCCTCGCCCATGTGCTGGGCGAGCTCGGCACCGAGCGCGCCTGGGTGGTCCACGGCGCCGGCGGCGTCGACGAGATTTCGCTCTCCGGCCCGACGATGGTGGCCGAGCTCAGGGATGGCAGGGTTACTACCTTCGAGATCACGCCGGAGTCGGTCGGCCTGCCCGTCACGTCGATCGATTCGATCCGCGGTGGCGATGCCGCAGTGAACGCCCTCGCGCTGCGCGCGGTCCTGGCAGGCAAGCCGACCGGCTACCGCAATGTCGTCCTCGTCAACGCCGCCGCGGCCCTCGTCATTGCCGGTGCAGCGGAAGATCTTCGCGCGGGAATCGCGCTCGCGCGCACGTCGATCGACGGCGAGCACGCCGCCGCGTGCCTCGCGCGGCTGGTCGCGGTCTCGAACGGCCTTGCGCCCGACACCGTGCCGGAGCGGGCAAGGCACAGCGACGTCCCAGGTTAGACGATGGCCGACATCCTCAAGCGCATCGAGGCGCGGAAGCGCTCGGAGATCACCGCGGCCAAGGCCAAGATGGACGCAACCGCGCTCCGCCGCATCGCCGAAACCGCCGACGCGCCGCGTGGCTTCATCGCCGCCCTCCGCGCCCGCATCGCCCGAGGCGAACCGGCCCTCATTGCCGAGGTGAAGAAGGCCAGTCCGTCCCGCGGCCTGATCCGCGAGGACTTCGACCCGGCCGCCCTCGCGCGCGCCTACGAGGCCGGCGGCGCCGCCTGCCTGTCCGTCCTCACCGATGGCCCGTTCTTCCAGGGCAGCCGCGACGACCTTCTCGCGGCCCGGGCGGCGGTTGCCCTACCCGTGCTGCGCAAGGATTTCCTGTTCGAGCCGTACCAGGTTTACGAGGCCCGCGCCTGGGGAGCCGACTGCGTCCTCATCATCATGGCGGCGGTGACCGACGCCGAGGCGGCCGACATCGAGGCGGCAGCGATCGACCTCGGCATGGATGTGCTCGTCGAGGTCCATGACGAAGCCGAACTCCGCCGCGCGCTCGACCTTGCCTCGCCGCTCATAGGCATCAACAACCGCGACCTTCGCACCTTCGAGACCAGCCTTGCCGTCGCCGAGCGGATCGCGCCGCTCGTGCCACGTGACCGGATCGTGGTCGGCGAGAGCGGTATCTTCACCCCGGCCGATGTGACCCGCCTCCGCGATGCCGGTGTTACGGCCCTCCTCGTCGGCGAGAGCCTGATGCGCCAGGCCGACGTAACGGCGGCGACCAGGGCGCTCCTCGCGCCCGCCGCGTGAGCGCGGCGGAGGACGGAGTTCCCGTGACGCATGGCCTGACACATCTGGACGACACTGGCACAGCACGGATGGTGGACGTCGGCGGCAAGGCGGAGACACAGCGCCGTGCGGTCGCCGCGGGCACGGTGACGATGGCACGCGGGACCCTTGCGGCGATCCTCGCCGGCAACGCCCCCAAGGGCGACGTCATCGCAACCGCGCGGCTGGCTGGCATCATGGCGGCCAAGCGAACGGCCGATCTCATCCCGCTCTGCCACCCGCTGCCGCTGACGGGCGTCACCGTCGACATCGTGGCGGACGATGCCCTCCCCGGCCTTCGAATCACCGCCGCAGCGACTGTAAGCGGCAAGACGGGGGTCGAGATGGAGGCACTGACCGCCGTGTCGGTCGCATGCCTCACCATCTACGACATGGCGAAGGCGCTCGACCGGGGCATGGTGATCGGCGCCGTCCGGCTGATCGAGAAGAGCGGCGGCCGTTCGGGCCACTGGCGCGCCGATGACACTCCTCGAGGTTGACGACGCCCGACGTCGCATCCTTGCCGGCGTCGATCCCACGCCACCGGAGGATGTGGCGCTCGCCGAAGCGGCCGGAAGGACGCTCGCATCGGCCGTGGTCGCGACACGGTCGCAGCCGCCCTTCGCGGCGTCAGCCATGGACGGCTACGCCGTCCGCACCGCCGACGCCAGGGCCGGGGCGAGGCTGCGCTTGGCCGGCGAATCGACGGCGGGACGACGCTATGGTGGCATCGTCGGAAGCCGCGAGGCCGTCCGCATCTTTACCGGGGCGCCCGTTCCGGCCGGGTCGGACGCCATCCTCATCCAGGAGAACGCGGACGCCGAAGGCTCGATGATCGTCGTCCGCGAGCCGCCTGCGGCAGGGCGCTTCATCCGTCCCGAGGGGCTCGATTTCCCCGCCGGGGCCATTCTCCTCGACCCTGGCAGGAGGCTCGGCGCCCGCGAACTGGCCCTCGCCGCCGCAGCGAACGCGGTGATCCTTTCCGTCCGTCGGCGGCCGCTGGTCGCCGTGCTTTCCATAGGCGACGAGCTTGTGCCGCCCGGTGGCGCGCCGGGGCCAGACCAGATCATCGGATCGAGCGCTTCGGGTGTCGTGGCCATCGTCGCGGCGGCAGGGGCCACCGCGATCGATCTCGGAGTTGCGCCCGACCGGCCGGAGGCGGTGATCGCCGCCGCGCAGCGAGCGGATGCCGCCGGCGCCGACGTTCTGGTTACGCTCGGTGGCGTGTCCGTCGGAGACTACGACGTCGTCCGCCCGGCCCTCGCCGCAGCGGGCATGGCACTCGACTACTGGCGGATTGCGATGCGTCCCGGCCGGCCGATGCTGTCCGGCGCGCTCGGCCGGATGCGCGTGCTGGGGCTACCGGGAAACCCGGTGTCGACCCTCGTCTGCGCGCTCCTCTTCCTGCAGCCGCTGATCGCGGCGCTGCTCGGAGAGGCCCAGGTCGATGCGACCGAGGCTGCTGTCACGGGAGCGCCGCTCGCGCCGAACGACGGCCGCCAGGACTACCTCCGGGCGACCCTTCGCCCGCAGGCGGGTGGACTCCCCGTGGCAACGCCGCTGCCGCGCCAGGATTCCTCGATGCTGAGAAGTCTCGCCGATGCCGACTGCCTGCTCATCCGCTCCATCGACGCTCCCGCCGAGGTCGCCGGGGCGCCCTGCCGCATCCTCCGGCTGCCGTGATCAGGCCATCGAGGCCGGTGGCAGGACTCCGCGCTTCCGGACGAGGTCGAGAACCATGCGCGCGGCACGACGGCTCGGCACGTCGCCATCGAACGCCATGATGGAATCGAGGCGCCGGAACGCCGCAATCTGGCGCTCGCGCGGCGCCCCGGGGCGCAGCAGCCGGACCACCTCGGCCGCCAGCCGATCCGGCCGGCTCTTGCCGTCGAGGAATTCCGGCACGATGCGCTCGCCGAGGACGACGTTCGAAAGCACGACCGACGGTACCCGGAGCATCCACTTGAAGGGCCGCAGGATCATCTCGACCCGGTAGGCGATCACGGTCGGAACGCCTGCGAGCGCCAGTTCGAGCGACACCGTTCCGGACGCCGCAAGAGCGGCATGGGCACGCCGGAACGCGGCGTACTTCGCGGCCTCGCCTTCGACGACCGTCGGCTGGACGGGCCACGATATGAGCCGCTCGCGGATGTTGCCGATGAGGTGCGGGACCGCCGGCAGGATCGCCTCGACCGGACCTATCTCCCGGGTGATCCGGGCGAGCGCCTCGCCGAACGGCTCCATCAGCCGCTTCACCTCCGCCGTCCGGCTTCCCGGGAGGATGAGGAGCGTGGGCTTCTCGACTGCTTCGAGCGGCGGCCGCTCGCCCGGCGCGGGCCGGAGGACGTTCACCTTCTCGAGGAGTGGATGACCGACATAGGTGCAGGGCGGCCCCTTCAGGTCGACATAGATCTGCGGCTCGAACGGCAGCAGGGCCAGCACATGATCGACATACGGCACCATGTTGGTCGCCCGTGACGAGCGCCAGGCCCAGACCGTCGGCGAGACGTAGTCGATGATCGGAATGTGCGGCCGCTCTCTCCGGACGATCTTCCCGACCCGGTGCGAAAACTCGGGGCTGTCGACCAGTACGACGAGATCAGGCTCGGCGGCGACGGCGGCAGCCGCGATCTCGCGGATACGGCGGAAGATGTGGCGGAAGCGGAAGAGGACCTGGCTGATGCCGATGATGTCGATCTCGCCCGGTCGCAGCAGCGGCTCAAGGCCGAGCGCCTCCATGCGCGATCCGCCGGTGCCGAGGAAGCGGATCTCGCCAGCGTAGAGTTCGCGCAGCGCGGCCATCAGCCTGGAGCCGAGCTGGTCGCCCGATTCCTCGCCTACGACGATGAAGATCGTGAACGGGCGGGAAGTCCCCCTGCCCTCTGCCGCCGTCAAACCCGCGCCCCGTCCCCGTCCTCTCGGGCGACGAGGAAAAGGCCGAGCGAGTTGGCCAGGCGGATGGTTGCCTCGCGTTCGGCGATCATGACCCGGCCAGCCTCGACGACTACTCCGGCAAGGCCAGCCGAGGCGGCCGCACGGATCGTCTCGGGTCCGATCGTCGGCATGTCGACGCGGAGATCCTGATGGGGTTTTGCGCACTTCGCCAGCGCGCCTGCGGGCCCGTGCGACGTGACGCGCCCCGCCGCGCGGAGCGCTGTGACGCGCTCGAGCATGCCATCGGTACCCTCGGCGCCCTCAAGCGCGACGACGCGGCCACCGATTGCGACGGCTGCCTGACCGATATCCAGCCGCCCTATCATCTTGGCAGCGAAGAACGCAGACTCGCCGTCCCGGAGGTCACGGGGGGTCGCCTCGACCCGGCCGAG
>CAXNGA010000044.1:0-8930 GCA_964201375.1 Kaistiaceae bacterium | reverse complement strand
GGTCCAACTGCTGGACGAGCGCTTCCGTCGCCGTACCGTCGGGATCGTGGGCGGCGATGCGACCGACCAGCCCCTCCTTTCGGCGGACTACTATCTCACGCGCGCTCTGGCGCCGTTCGCCGACGTCCGAACCGTGGGCGGCGAGACCGGCCCGGCCGTTGCCTCGCTGATCGATGCCGGCGTTTCCGCAATCATCCTCGCGGACATCGGCACGCTGCCGGAGGACGCAGAGGAAGGGCTGCAGGCCTGGGTAGAGGGCGGCGGCACGCTGATCCGCTTCGCCGGACCGCGCCTCGCGGCATCAGTGCCAACGCTGATCCCGGTGGGTCTCCGGCAGGGCGGGCGCACGCTCGGCGGCGCGCTGTCCTGGGAGGAGCCGCAGCCGATGGGCGCCATTCCATGGACGAGCCCGTTCTTCGGCCTCGTGGTGCCGGCCGACGTCCTCGTCCAGCGTCAGGTGCTTGCCGAACCCGACGTCACGCTCGTCGAGCGGAGCTGGGCGGTCCTTGCCGACGGGACTCCGCTCGTCACCGGCGGGGCAACCGGCAACGGACTGCTCGTCCTCTTCCACGTCACGGCGGACACGAGTTGGTCGAGCCTGCCGCTCTCGGGCGTTTTCGTCGAGATGCTGCGCCGCGTGGTCGCGATGTCCAGCGGCGCCGCGGATGCCGCGGCGACCGAGGCCACGGCGGCGCTCGCGCCCTACCGCGTCCTCGACGGCCGCGGCCGCTTCATCGAGCCGGGTGCGGCGGTGCAGCCGATCATCGGCGGGGCCCTGGTCACGCCGGATGCCGCGCATCCACCGGGCCTGTACGGTGCCGAGGACGCCTTCCGCGCCGTCAGCCTCCTGTCGGCCGATGCCACCCTGCCCCGCCTCGATGCCACGAGCCTCGACGGCGTCGAGCTGCGACCGTACCCGACCGCGGCGCCGATCGAACTGCGGCCGTGGCTCCTCGTGGCGGCGTTCCTGGTCCTTCTCTTCGACGCGCTTGCCGTCCTCTGGCTCGGCGGCGCACTGGCGGCACGGCGGGTGACGAAGGTCGCTGCCACCATCCTCGCCGGCCTCCTCGTCCTGCCACATGCCCCCGACGTCATGGCGCAGCAGACCACGCTGACCCCGGCCGACCAGCGGGCGATGGCGGCGGCGAACCAGACGGCCCTTGCCTACGTCCTCACCGGAAACCCGGAGAACGACAGCGTCAGCCGGTCGGGCCTCTACGGCCTCTCGATGATCCTCGCCCAGCGCACTGCGTTCGTGCCGGGAGAGCCGGTCGGCCTCGACCTCGCGACGGACGAACTCGCCTTCTATCCGCTGATCTACTGGCGCATCGCGCCAGAGGCGCCGATGCCCTCGCCGGAAGCGATCGGCCGGCTCGACGAATACATGCGGAACGGCGGCGTGGTGCTGTTCGACACGGCGGACCAGATGCAGCAGGCGGCTGCGACCGCCCTCGGCGGCGCCACCCCGGCCGGGCAGCGGCTCCAGGACATGCTGGCGACCCTCGACCTGCCCGCGCTCGAGCCCGTGCCCGAGGAGCACGTCCTGACCCGGTCGTTCTATCTCCTGTCCACCTTCCCGGGCCGTCTCACCGGCGGGCCGCTGTGGGTGGAGGCGACCGAGACGCCGGTCGCGGGGGCCGAGGTTCGACCCGGAACCACCGACGGGGTGAGCCCGATCCTCGTGACGGGCAACGACTTCGCGGCTGCGTGGGCCGTGGACGAACGGGGCGCATTCCTGTTCCCGACGTCCAACACCACCCAGCGCGAGACCGCCTTCCGGTCCGGCGTCAACATCGTGATGTATGCGCTGACCGGGAACTACAAGACCGACCAGGTCCACATCCCGGCCCTCCTCGAGCGGCTCGGCCAATGACCGCGGTCGCGCACACTCGTTGGCCTGACGCGGGAGGGAGCCGCTGATGTGGTCGCTCGGCTTCGATCCCGTCGTGCCTGGGTGGCTCATCGGGCTTCTCGCTGTCGTCGCCCTCGGGCTCCTCGCGCTGGCAGCGTTGCGCGGCCTCCGCGGCACGTGGCTCCGCGCCGCGGCCGTCGCGGCCCTTGTCGCGGCGCTGGTGAACCCCATCGTGGTCAGCGAGGAGCGCAATCCGCTGTCGACGGTGGTGGCGCTCGTCGTCGACCAGAGCGCAAGCCAGACCCTCGCCGAACGCGACGACACCACCGAGGCGATGAGGGCGGCGCTGACCGAGCGGCTGGGTCAACTCGACGGGATCGAACTCCGCATCATCGACGGCGCGCGCGACCGGGCCGCGAGCGACGGGACGGAGCTGTTTGCCGCCCTCAATGCGGGCCTCGCCGACGTGCCGCCCGACCGCCTCGGCGCGATCATCATGCTCACCGACGGGCAGGTCCACGACGTGCCGGCGGGCCCACTCGACCTTGGCGGCGCGCCGCTCCACGCCCTCATCTCGGGGCGTGAATCGGAGACCGACCGGCGCGTGGTGGTCGACGAGGCGCCGCGCTTCGGCATCGTCGGCGAGCCGCAGTCGATCACCTACTCCGTGATCGACGACGGTGCGGCCCCGGGCGCGGCCGTGCGGGTGACGATCCTTGCCGACGGCCGACCGTTCCGGACGGACACGGTCATATCAGGGCAGGTATCCACCTTCACCTTCGAAGTCCCGCATGGCGGCGACAACGTGCTGGAATTCCAGGCCGAGGCCCTCGCGGGCGAACTGACCGAGATCAACAACCGCGCGATCGTCGAGATCAACGGCATCCGCGAGAACTTTCGCGTCCTCCTCGTCTCGGGCGAGCCGCATGTCGGCGAGCGGACGTGGCGCGACCTCCTGAAGTCGGACGCCTCGGTCGACCTCATCCACTTCACCATCCTCCGGCCGCCCGAGAAGCAGGACGGGACGCCGGTGAACGAGCTCGCCCTGATCCAGTTTCCGACGCGCGAACTGTTCGAGCAGCGGATCAACGAGTTCGACCTCATCATCTTCGACCGCTACCAGGAGCAGGGCGTCCTGCCACCAGCCTATTTCGACAACATGGCGCAGTTCGTCCGGAACGGCGGCGCGATCCTGATTGCCGCCGGTCCCGACGAGGTCGGCTTCTTCAGCATCTACAACACGGCCCTTGCCCAGATCCTGCCGATCTCGCCGACCGGCGACCTCGTCGAGGCCCCGTTCTACCCGCGGGTCACGGAGGCTGGCTTCCGCCATCCGGTCACGCGCGCCCTCGCCGGGGCCGGGCAGGATCCGCCGGCCTGGAGCCGCTGGTTCAGACAGGTAGTGGCGACCAACCCGACGGGCGACGTGGTGATGAACGGCGCGGACGGACGGCCGCTGCTCGTGCTTGCCCATGAGGGCGAAGGCCGCGTGGCGATGCTGCTCTCCGACCAGGCGTGGCTGTGGGCACGCGGCTTCGAGGGTGGCGGGCCGCACATCGACCTCCTCCGCAATCTCGCGCACTGGCTGATGGCGGAGCCGGATCTCGAGGAGGAAGCACTCCGGGCCGGCGCCGACAACGGCCAGCTCACGATCGAGCGCCAGACGATGGAAGAGGCGGCAGCGCCGGTGACGGTGACCTCCCCGTCCGGTGCCACGACGATGCTGACGCTCGATCCGGCCGGGCCGGGCCTTTACCGCGGCACGATGGCCGCCGACGAGGTCGGGCTGTGGCAGGTGAGCGACGGTACGCTCGTCGCCGTCACCCATGTCGGCCCACCCAACCCGCGCGAATTCCAGGAGGCGCGGTCCACGACCGGCAAGCTCGATCCCATCGTCGATCTCACCAACGGCCATATCGGCCGGATGACCGACGCCGCCGGCAATCTCGATCTGCCGCGCGTCCTCGAGATCCGCCCGGGCGCCGCCAATTTCGGCGGCGGCGACTGGCTCGGCATCAGGATGACGGACGCCTCGACGCTGCTCGGCATCGAGCGCGTGCCGCTGTTCCTGGGCTTCCTCGGGCTGGCGATCCTGCTCGGGCTGGTGACGGTGACGTGGTATCGGGAGGGACGGTGACGACGAGCGACGCGCTCCGGGTCCTCCTCCGCGATGCCCTGTCGGACCTCGAAGGGATCGTGGAGAAGCCAATGTCGGGCGGCATCCAGTTCGTCTGGAAAGGACGGATGCTCTGCGGCGCGATGGGCGACGACTTCATGCTCCGCATCGACAAGCGCCGCTACGACGAATGGATCGTCGAGGACGGCGCCCATGCCATGGTGATGGCCGGGCAGACGTTAAAAGGCTGGATCCTGGTGCCCCAATCGGCGGTCGAAGGCTCGCCGGCCACGCTTCGAAAGTGGATCAACCGCGCCGTGGAGTTCGTCGGCACACTGCCGGAGAAGTAGTCGAGAGCCCGGGCTACGCGGCGGGCTTCCGCAGCAACTGCTTCAAGTCAAACCCCTCGTCCGCCGCCTGTTCCGGCGTCGGCATCCGGCCGCCCGGCTCCATCACGCGGCGGCCGAGCATGTGGTCGCCGGGCTTGTTGACGGAGTCGATGTTGACGAGGCGGTCGCCGTCGAACTGGAACACCGAGAAGGCGCCCTCCTCGGGCTTGCCGCGGATCACGCGGCGAGTCGCCTTCTCGGCGAGGCCCACCATCTGCAGTTTTGCGTCCTGCTGGTCGGACCAGAACCACGGCACGGCGTGATAGGCCGCACCGCCCTTGCCGGTGATGGTCTTCGCCACGTGCTTCGCCTGGTCGACGGCATTCTGGACCGACTCGATCCGCATCCGGCGGCCGACGGACGGCTCGACGAACGCGGCGCAGTCGCCGATCGCGAACACGTCGGGGTTCGAGGTGCGAAGGTCCGTGCCGATGACGATCCCGTTCTCGCAGGCGATCCCGGCCTGCTGGGCCAGTTCGACATTGGGAATGACGCCGATGCCGATGACGACGAGGTCGGCCGGGATCGGCGCTTCGTCGCCGGTCGAAACGCCGACGACCTCGCCGTTCCGGCCGATCAGCGCCCTGGCCCCGGCATTGAGGAGAACCGTCGTGCCCCAACCGCGATGGAGCTGGAGGAAGTGATCGGAGATTTCGGTTGCCACGGCGCGGCCCATCAGCCGGCCGGTCGCCTCGATGACGGTAACGTTGCGGCCGAGCTGGCGCGCGGTCGCGGCGAGTTCGAGGCCGATGAAGCCGCCGCCGATCACCACGACCGATTCCGCGGCCTTGAAACGCTCGTGCATCCCCCGCACATCGGCGGCGTCGCGGAGGTAGAAGACGCCGTCGAGGTCTGTGCCCGGGATGTTCGGGATGCGCGGCCGGGCGCCGGTGGCGAGGACGAGATGCTCCCATTCGAGCGTCTCGCCGGTGTCGAGGAGCACGGTCTTCTTCGCCGGGTCGATCGCCATCACCCTGGTCGACAGGCGGAGGTCGACATTGTGGTCGTCGTAGAATGCCTGCGGCCGAAGCTCCTGAAGTCCGCGCTCGGGCTCCTTGAGGTACGTCTTCGACAGCGGTGGCCGCTGATAGGGAATATCGCTCTCGGCCGTGACGAGCGTCACCGCGTCGGCAAACCCCTCCGAGCGCAGGCTGGCAGCCAGCTGCGAGCCCCCGTGCCCGCCGCCGATGATGATGACGCCCTTCCCCACAGCCCCGCTCCCTTCGGTAAGCGCCGCCCTGCCCCCTTCTCTGGAGGGGTTCGACGTTCGGGCTTCTTGCTAGAGGCGAAGCGGGGGTGAGGCAAGGCGAACACGGCTTGTCTGGCCTTCGCGGCTACGCCCCCTCGCCCGGAACGAACACCTGCACCGCCTTGCGTCTGATGCCGAACGTCACCGGCGTCTTCGTCAGGATGTCGCCGTCGAGGTCGACGTCCTCCTTCTTCTTCGTGCGAACCACCAGCCGCACCGTGTCGAAGGAACGGACACCCTTGCGCAGGCTCGTCCGTCCCCCGATCTGCATGGTACGGACGCTATCGATGCCGCCGAGAAGAGTGACGCGCCGGGGCGCAGCCGCCTTTGCGCCGCGGGCCGGACGACCGCTCAGAACCAGCCCCGGCGCTTGAGGAACAGATATGGGACCAGGGCCGACGCCACCATCACCAGGATGGCGACGGGATAGCCGAAGGTCCAGTCGAGCTCCGGCATGTGGGTGAAGTTCATGCCGTAGACCGTGCCGATGAGCGTCGGCGGGAGCAGGATCGTCGCCGCCACCGTGAGCACCGAGATCACCTCGTTCTGCTGCACCGAAATCAGCCCGAGCGTGGCGTCGAGGAGGAAGATTGCGCGGTTCGACAGGAAGGAGAGGTGGTCCGTCAGCGAGCGGACGTCGCGCGCCATCAGCTTCAGGACAGGGCTGTCGGTCTTGCGGATGATCGGCTGCCCGAAACTGCCTGCGGTGACGTATTGCAGCATGCGCTCGATCGAAACGAGGCTTTCGCGGCTCTTCGAGACGATGTCGTTCTGGAAGCCGATCCGCACGAGATAGCCTTCGAGCTTGCGCTCGCGCCGCTTGCTCGACGCGATCCGCCCGCGGGAATCGCGGGTGAAGATCTCGCGGTTGAGCTTGTCGATTTCCGAGCCGGTGCGTTCGATCACGTCGGCGATGCGGTCGATGATCGATTCGAGCAGGGTCACCATTACGCCGACCGGCTCGGTACAGGCATCGCCGACCTTGGTCGAACGGACGAGGAACTGCCGGAAGGCGGCAAAATCCTCGTAGCGGACGGTCGCCAGCCTGTTGCGGCTGAGCACGAAAGTGAGCGGGGTGAGCACGGGCGCGCCCGCATCGACCCCGGCGACGACCGAGACGGTCAGGAACTGGCCCGACTCCTCGGCGTAAAACCGGCTCGAGAACTCGATCTCGGCGGCTTCCTCCTGCGTCGGGATCGAGACGCCGAGGAACTCCTCGGCGATCCTGTCCTCTTCCGGCGTCGGCCTGACGAGGTCGATCCACGACACGCTCGGATCGTCGTGCGGCACCGGGACAGAGGGCAGCGCGACCGGACCGTTCGGCGTGAGGGAGTAGGCCATCAGCATCGGATCAACTCCCGGAGAGCAAGCATCTTGCTCCGCATGGTGCCCTAAATCGCAGGGGCGCGCAGCGTTCGATGGCCTTTCGGCGGCACCCCGGCCGCCCGTGCACGACGTTCCAGACGGCTTGTCCGGCCTCCCGTGATCGTCGCAGGCACAATGCCGTGCACGACCGATCCTGCCGATGGGGCAATCTGCGTTGCCCGGTGACCCGGCTGGCTGGTCGGGGCGGGCGCGCGGTAGCCGGAATGCGGTGCGGCAGACAAGAAAATGCCGGGCACTGAGCCCGGCAGGTGGGGCGCGACAGGATCACCGTCCGGACGCAGAGGACTTTCTGGCGACCCCCCCGGCCCTTCAGGGGAGGACTGTTCGTCGAGGCAGCGACGAATCGGATGTCTGCGTCGATTACAACCGTATGACGTCTAACAACCAAGGGAAGAGTGCCGCGAAAGAATCCACCGGTGATTTCGCGTCAGTAGGCCCAGGTCGCGGCCTTCTCGAGCAGGAAGTCGCGGAATGCCGCGATTCGCGCGGAGTTTCTGAGTTCGGAGGGATAGACGAAATACGTGGCGAAGCTCGGCGCCTCCGCCTGCGGCAGCACCCGCACGAGGCGGCTGTCCTTGTCGAACAGGTAGTCGGGCAGCGCGGCGATCCCGGCGCCCCGGCGGACCGCATTGTGGATGGCGAAGACGTTGTTGATGAGGAGCGCGGGCCGGCGCGGCGCACCGCGGTTCCGGCCGGCGACCTCAAGCCAGTTGAGGTGGCGCAGATACTGAGGAACCGGCACACCGAACGTGACGATGCGGTGGTTGTCGAGGTCCTCCAGCGTCTTCGGCTCGCCGAAGCGCTCAAGGTACTCGGGCGACGCGTAGATGTGATAGTGGACCGTGAAGAGCTTTCGCTGGATCAGGTCCGGCTGGCTCGGCTTCTGGAGACGGATCGCGGCGTCTGCCTGCCGCATCGAGAGGTCGAGTTCCTCGTTCTCGAGGATGAGCTGCAGCGAGATGTCGGGATAGAGCTCGACGAACTCATTGACGCGCTCGGCGAGCCACGTCGAGCCGAGGCCAACGGTGGTGGTGACGCGGAGCGTTCCGCTCGGCTTGTCACGGGTTTCCTGCAGCCGGCTCTGCACCGACTCCAGCTTCATCAGCATCTCGCTGGCGGTGCTGTAGAGAAGCTCGCCCTGCTCGGTCAGCATCAGGCCGCGCGCGTGGCGGTGGAAGAGCGGGACGTTGAGGTCCTGCTCGATCGCACTGACCTGCCGGCTGACCGCCGACTGGCTCATGTCGAGCGTCTCGCCCGCCTTGGTGAACGACCCGGCATGTGCTGCCGCGTGGAACACCCTCAGTTTGTCCCAGTCCATCCCGCCCCCGCTTGCACCGGCCGGCTATTCGGCGGCTTCCGTCGCAAGTTCCTCGACGGAACTCAGATATCTCTCCGCGTCCAGCGCGGCCATGCATCCCATGCCGGCAGCAGTCACCGCCTGGCGATAGGTCTCGTCGGCGACGTCGCCAGCGGCGAACACGCCCGGAATGCTCGTGGCCGATGAGCCCGGAGCCGTCCAGATGTAGCCCGACGGCTTGAGCCGGACCTGATCGCGGAAAACCTCCACCGCCGGCGCATGGCCGATGGCGACGAAGACACCGTCCGCCTCGAGGTCCCGCGTGGTGCCCGTGATGACGTCGCGGATCCGGACGCCTGTGACGGCACGCGGGAAGGTCGACGTCCCGGTCACCTCGTCGATGGCGCTGTTCCAGATCACCTCGATCCTGGGATTGGCGAACAGGCGCGTCTGGAGGATGCGCTCGGCACGGAAATGGTCGCGCCGGTGCACGATGGTGACCTTCGAGGCGAACCTGGTGAGGAACAGCGCCTCCTCGACGGCGGTATTGCCGCCGCCGACGACCACGACCTTCCTCTCCTTGAAGAAGAAGCCGTCGCACGTGGCGCAGGCGGAGACGCCGAAACCCTTGAACGTCTCCT
>CAXNGA010000043.1:0-9024 GCA_964201375.1 Kaistiaceae bacterium | reverse complement strand
CGACGTTTACGAACGGGTTGTCCTGCGCGACGCCGAGGATCGTTATCCGCAGGGAGGGAATCACGCTCCGTAATCAGTCGGGAGTGTTCTTGCGATGAGGAAGTAGCGTCCCCGTCGGTTGGCAATGTCGGGCTAACCCATTGATCTGTATAGAGCCGGTCGAACCTCGGTTGGAGAAAAAGCCGAGCAAAATCAATGAGAAAGCACGGACTCTGACTCCGTTAGTCTTGGTTCGAATCCAGGTCCCCCAGCCACTTCAAACTGCTCAGGTGCTCCGGGTACCCTTTCGCCTCTTGCCCGCGTGCCTCAAAATGCCGCGAGAAGTCGGCTATGCAGGAGGCTGCGGTTCTCTGTGCTGCGGGCGGCAGTACCGAAGCTGCCGCTGACCAGGAATCAGATGACTCACCTGTATCGCCCCAGAAGATGAGCCAAATCGCATTTCGTTTCTCTTTGCAGAAGAGGGCGCACCGATCGTCCTGCCGGACGCTGTTCGTCTGGTTACCCTTTCAGACGTCCGGCGGCCCATCGTTTCCTGAAGGATCCACTCCGGGTACTCGATTCGCCTCCCTGCCAACGGGGGGGGGCTCTCCCGCGGTTCGGCCCACCTCGCCGTTTCGTAACTTGATTTAATCCGGCGGGCGGCCCAATCCCTTTCCAGGGGCGCATGAACTGGCGCTTGGCCAAGAACGAGGAGCTAACAATGAGGAAGGCAGTCATCATCGGTAGCGCGGCGGGGCTCGCGCTCCTGAGTTCGGCGGTGGTCGCCCAGGTGACCGCGCCGACTGCGGAAGTGATGGCAGCTGGCGCGCGCGGCTACGGCGAGAGTTGTGCGTCGTGCCACGGCGCGACTGGCGGTGGCGGCGTGGGCCCAAGCCTGGCTGGCAATCCGGTCACGGCATCCACGCTCGGCGTCGTCCAGATGATCATCCAGGGCTACCTCAACCACGGCATGCCTCCGTTCGCGCACCTGTCGGACGAGGTCATCGCTTCGGTCGCCTCTTACGTCCGAAACTCGTGGGGCAATGCGCACGGCGATGTCGCCGTGCCCATCGTCGCCGAGATTCGCGCCTCCATCCGCGCCGCAGGCCCGGGCGAGTAAGACGCACCGATCGATCCGATCGCATGGCGTTCAGGGGCCGGGGCTCACGCTCCGGCCCTTTCCCATTGCGTCGTCCGACGCCTGTGTCCCCCGCGGGCAACACTCGCACGGAGTTCCGTCGCCCATGACGTTCCGGTCAAATTTTGGCCGACTTCCGGGACGCTAGGTCCACGCCATCTGCGAGAAGGGCCGCACGCAGCGGTAATGACGACCATGATGAGCCGTGCAACCCGGGTGGGCGCGATCACGCTCTGCCTCTTCCTCGGCGTTCCCGCCGCGTCCGCGCAGACGGCGGCCGAACTGGCCGTCCGGGTCGATCGGCTCGAAGCGCTCGTCCGGACGCTCACGGGGCAGGTCGATGAGTTGACCTACCGGCTGGGGGTTCTGGAGGAGACGATCCAGCGCTTGCAGGCCGATTACGAGTTTCGCTTCCAGCGGCTCGAGGGCGGCGCCATGACCGCGCCGGCGACCACGGCCCCGCCCGCCGCCGCTCCGCTCCTCGGAGCGCCGCCTGCGGTGCTCGGGACGGTGCCGGGCGACCCCAACGCCCTGGCAGGCGCGGGAGCGCCGCTCGACCTCGGCCAGGTGCTCCGCGGCGACGGCAACTTCAACCTTGCGCCACCCGCCGCCGTGCCGGGCGGTGGCATGCCGATGGATGCCATTCCTCTGGCAGGGATGCAGACGGCCGCCGTGTCCGGCAATGCGCCAGCGGACTACGACCGCTTTTACCAGCTCATCCTCAACGGCGACGACGTCGCCGCCGAGCAGGGCTTCCGGGCATTCCTATCAGCCTATCCGGGCCATGCCCGCACCGTCGATGCCCAGTACTGGCTGGCCGAGAGCATCTTCTCGCAGGCGGCGGCCCCGGGGGCGCCGACCACGCTCTATGTCGATGCTGCCAACGCCTACCTCACCGCCTATCGCTCGGCGCCTCAGGGCGACAAGGCGCCCGACGCGCTCTTCAAGCTCGGGATGTCGCTGGTCGCGCTCGGGCAGGTGCAGGACGGCTGCACCACCTATGGTCAGGTGCTGGCGACCTACCCCAACGCATCGAACGCGCTCCGCGAGCGGGTGGCGACCGAGCAGCGCAACGCGCGCTGCGGGTAGGAAGGTTACCAGCGGGCAGCACAGCGCTATCATCGGACGATGATGCGACAGGCCGGGCCGCTCGGCGATGACGAGGTCGATACCCTCCTTGGCGGACTGCAAGGGCAGGGGGTGATTGCCCTTGCCGTCTCCGGTGGTCCCGATTCGCTGGCGCTGCTTCATCTCGTCGATCGCTGGGCGCAGCGCCGCCATCCTCGCCCGCTCCTCGTGGTCCTGACCGTCGACCACGGGCTCAGAGCCGGCTCGGATACAGAGGCCGTGACGGTGGGGCAGCTCGCCGCCACGCGCGGCCTTCGCCACCAGACGTTCCTCTGGGAGGGGCCGAAGCCGCCGACCGGCATCGAGGCGGCGGCGCGCGAGGCGCGCTACCGCCTGCTTGGCCTGGCCGCGCGGCAGGCCGGGGCGCGCGTCCTCATCACGGCGCACCACCAGGACGACCAGGCGGAGACGGTGCTCATGCGCCTTGCCCGCGGATCGGGTCTTGCCGGGCTTGGCGGCATGGAGGGGCAGCGCCTCCTCGGCGGCGGAGGCGTGGTGCTGATCCGGCCGTTCCTCGATGTGCCCAAGGCGAGGCTGGTGGCGACAGCGGCGGCGGCCGGGTTCACGCCGGCCGAGGATGCGATGAACACCGACCCACGGTTCGCGCGGGCGCGCCTTCGACGGGTGATGCCGGGGCTTGCCGGTGAGGGTGTCGATGCTGCCGCCATCGCGCGGGCCGCCCGGCTGTTCCGGCGGGCTGACGAGGCGCTCGCCCGGGCGACGCGAATCTACCTGGGACGGAGCGTGATTGCGAACCCGCTCGGGATGGCGCGACTGGAGCGCTCGGGTCTGCTCGACGAGGCGCCCGAGATCAGGTTCCGCGCGCTCGGCGCGATCATCGCGTCCGTCGGTGGCAGCGGGGCGACGCCCGGCGAGGACCAGCTCTCGGCGCTCGATGCGGCGGTCGTTTCGACACGCCCGTTCAGGCGAACGCTGGGAGGCGCCGTCATCCGGACACGCGGGCGCGACATCGTGATCCACCGCGAGCCCGGCCGGATGGACGTGGCGGAGACGCCGCTGCCGCCGGGCTATTGCGGGCTCTGGGACGGCCGCTTCGAAGTCGCGGTGGGAGATCGGGAAGGCGTCAGCCTGGGGCCACTCGCAGCACAGGGTTACGCCGAACTGCCGGTGGCATGTCGGGCGCGACCGCGGGCAGCGGCCGAGACCGTGCCGGCATTCCGCTGGGACGGGCGTCTCGTCGCGGTCCCCGCGGTGGGGTTTGCAGCCCCCGGCAGCCACGGTCTCCGGGCGGTGGAGTTCGCGGCGGCGCGGCTTGCGGGACCTGCGCCGGGCTCCGATTCCGAGCCTGCGTGAGCGCGCTCACCTTATTCGCAGGCATGAGTGAACTTCTGAACCCCTCATCGCGTATTGGCTAAGGGGACTTCGATGCCTATGTTAGGCAGAGCTGGCGCAGTGCGGCAGGCTGGGCTCGGCCGCACAAGAGGATGGGTATGAACGCCAATTTCCGGAATTTCGCACTCTGGGTGATCATCGCCGTTCTGCTGGTCGTCCTGTTCAATCTGTTTCAGAATCCAGGACGGCAGAGCACGGGACAGGAGATTGCGTATTCGCAGTTCCTGGACAACGTGGATGCGGGCGATGTCCGTTCGGTGACCATCGCCGGTCCGGATATCACCGGCACCTACGACAATGGTGGCGCCTTCCAGACCTACATGCCGAACGATCCGGGGCTGTTCCAGCGCCTTGAAGGCGCCAACGTCACGATGACCGTGACGGCGCCCACGAGCGGCGGCACCTCGATCCTCGGCATCCTGATCTCGTGGCTGCCGATGTTCCTGATCCTGGCCGTGTGGATCTTCTTCATGCGGCAGATGCAGGGCTCGGGCGGCAAGGCCATGGGCTTCGGCAAGTCGAAGGCCAAGCTCCTCACCGAGGCGCATGGCCGCGTGACGTTCGATGACGTCGCCGGCGTCGATGAAGCCAAGGAAGACCTGCAGGAGATCGTGGAGTTCCTCCGCGACCCGCAGAAGTTCCAGAAGCTCGGTGGCCGCATCCCGCGCGGCGTGCTCCTGGTCGGCTCTCCGGGCACCGGCAAGACGCTGATTGCACGTGCTGTCGCCGGTGAAGCCAATGTTCCGTTCTTCACCATCTCCGGCTCCGACTTCGTCGAGATGTTCGTCGGCGTCGGCGCAAGCCGCGTCCGCGACATGTTCGAGCAGGCGAAGAAGAACTCGCCGTGCATCATCTTCATCGACGAGATCGACGCCGTCGGCCGCCATCGTGGCGCCGGTCTCGGCGGCGGCAATGACGAGCGCGAGCAGACGCTGAACCAGCTGTTGGTGGAGATGGACGGCTTCGAGGCGAACGAAGGCATCATCATCATCGCCGCGACCAACCGGCCTGATGTCCTCGATCCCGCGCTGCTCCGTCCCGGCCGCTTCGACCGCCAGGTCGTCGTGTCGGTGCCGGACATCATCGGCCGCGAGCGCATCCTGAAGGTGCACGTCCGCAAGGTCCCGCTTGGTCCCGACGTCGACCTCAAGGTCGTCGCGCGCGGCACGCCGGGCTTCTCGGGCGCCGACCTGATGAATCTCGTCAACGAGGCGGCCCTTCTTGCGGCACGCCGCGGCAAGCGCCTCGTGATGATGAGCGAGTTCGAGGACGCCAAGGACAAGGTCATGATGGGCGCCGAGCGGCGTACCCTGGTCATGACCGAGGACGAGAAGCGGCTGACCGCCTATCACGAGGCCGGCCACGCCGTTGTCGCCTTCAACGTCCCGGCGACCGATCCGGTCCACAAGGCGACGATCATCCCGCGCGGCCGTGCCCTCGGCATGGTCCTGCAGCTCCCCGAGCGCGACAAGCTTTCGATGAGCTACGAGCAGATGACATCGCGCCTTGCCATCATGATGGGTGGCCGCATCGCGGAGGAGCTCACCTTCGGCAAGGAGAAGGTCACCTCGGGCGCGGCATCGGACATCGAGCAGGCGACGCGACTCGCCCGGGCGATGGTCACCCGCTGGGGCCTGTCGGACGAACTCGGCACGGTCTCCTACGGCGAGAACCAGGAGGAGGTGTTCCTCGGCCACTCCGTGTCGCGGACGCAGAACATCTCCGAGCAGACCGCCCAGAAGATCGACAGCGAGATTCGCCGCCTGGTCGAGGAGGGCCTCTCCGAGGCCCGCCGCATCCTGAGCGAGAAGCACGACGACCTCGAGGCCCTCGCGCAGGGCCTCCTGGAATACGAGACCCTGTCGGGCGAGGAGATCCGCAACCTCCTCAACGGCAAGCCGCCGATCCGCGAGCCGGACGAGGCCCCGTCGCCGCGGCACTCTGCGGTGCCGTCGACCAAGGCACGGCCGCGCGGCGAGGCCGGCCCGGAGCCGGGCGGCATGGCTCCCCAGCCGCAGGGCTAGAAGACGCACAGGCACGATACGAAGGGGCTCCGGAGACGGGGCCCCTTCCGCGTTTCCGGTAGTGGTGAACCGCATCTGGTGCGGCCCGTTTTCGCTGCTTCCGCCAGCGCCTTCTCTGCGGTAACGTTCCGCCAGCCGCCGAACGGTTCCGTCGGTACGCGGGCTCACTCCGGCGGCATGACTGGGGATCGGCTCGCCGATCCAGCAGCGCCCGCTGCAACAATCGATCACCATTCTTGAACCGATCGTGGCTGAAAATGCCACCAGGACGTGGAATGAGCGAGCAGACCTCGCAAACCCATCAAGGACATTCATGACGCGGAAACTGTTCGGCACCGACGGGATCAGGGGGCTCGCCAACTCCGACCCGATCACGCCGCAGGTCGCGCTTCAGGTCGGCATTGCCGCGGGCCTCGTCTTCCGGAAGTCCGACCGGTTCGAACGGCGGCGTGTGGTCATCGGCAAGGATACGCGGCTCTCCGGCTACATGATCGAGCCCGCGCTGGTCGCCGGCTGCACCGCGGCCGGCATGGACGTGTTCCTCCTCGGTCCGATTCCGACGCCGGGCGTTGCGATGCTGACCCGCTCGCTCCGCGCCGACCTCGGCATCATGATCTCGGCCTCGCACAACCCCTATGAGGACAACGGCATAAAGCTGTTCGGTCCGGACGGGTACAAGCTGTCGGACGATACCGAGCGCGAGATCGAGGCGCTGGTGGCGCAGGATCTCACCTCCCGGCTTGCGAAGCCGGCCGAGCTCGGCCGCGCCCGGCGCATCGAAGGCGTCCACGACCGTTACGTCGAGTTCGCCAAGCGAACCCTGCCGCGCACGCTCGACCTGACGGGCGTGCGGGTGGTGATCGATTGCGCCAATGGCGCCGGCTACAAGGTCGCGCCGGATGCGCTGTGGGAACTCGGCGCCGAGGTGGTGAAGATCGGCTGCGAGCCGAACGGCTTCAACATAAACCAGGAGACCGGCTCGACCGACGTGACCGCGCTGCGCAAGAAGGTGCACGAGGCGCGCGCCGACATCGGCATAGCCCTCGACGGTGACGGCGACCGGGTCATCATCGTCGACGAGCGCGGCGAGATCGTCGACGGCGACCAGCTGATGGCACTCGTCGCCGCGTCCTGGCAGGACGACGGCCGCCTGCGCGGCGGCGGCATCGTTGCCACCATCATGTCCAATCTCGGCCTCGAGCGTTACCTAGGCGGCCTCGGCCTGACGATGGCGCGCACCCGCGTGGGCGACCGCTACGTCGTCGAGCACATGCGCGCCAACGGCTTCAACGTCGGTGGCGAGCAGTCGGGCCACATCATCCTGTCGGACTATTGCACCACCGGGGACGGCCTCGTGTCCGCGCTCCAGGTGCTCGCCGTGGTGCAGCGCTCTGGCCGGCCGGTCAGCGAAGTCTGCCGCCGGTTCGAACCCGTGCCGCAGGTGCTGAAGAGCGTCCGCCAGACCGCGGCGTCGCTCAACGACACGCGGGTGAAGTCGGCCATCGCCGAAGGCGAGGGGCGCCTCATCGGCGGCGGCCGCCTCGTGATCCGGCCGTCGGGCACGGAGCCCGTCATCCGCGTCATGGCGGAAGGCGACGACCGCAGCGTCGTCGAGTCGGTGGTCAGGGACATCATCGAAGCGATCGCGCGCGCTGCCTGAGCCGATGGCTGACAAGGTCGATCTGCGCAAGGATCTGAAGGCGCTGTATGCGCCGCCGAAGGGCAAGGTCGTCGTCGTCGACGTGCCGCCGCTCGGCTTCCTGATGGTCGACGGCATGGGCGACCCCAATACGACGCCTGCCCACCGCGAGGCGGTGGAGGCGCTCTACGCCGTCGCCTACACGCTGAAATTCGGGATGAAGGCACAGGGACGGGACTTTGCCGTCGGCGCCCTGGAAGGCCTGTGGTGGGCCGACGATCACGCCGTCTTCCTGACTGGCGACAGGGCGCACTGGCACTGGGCGATGATGATCGCCGTTCCGGACTTCGTCACGCCCGCCGCGGTGGATGCCGCGAGGGCAAAGGCCGCCGCCAGGAAGGACCTGCCCGGCGTGCCGGCCCTGCGCTGGGAGCGCTTCCACGAGGGCGAGGCGGTGCAGACGCTCTACTTCGGGCCCTATACCGGGGAGGGGCCGACCATTGCCGGCCTCCACGACCATGTCGAGGGCCTCGGCAGGGGGCTGCACGGGAAGCACCACGAGATCTATCTCTCGGACCCGCGCCGCACGGCCCCGGAGAAGCTCAGGACCATCATCCGCCAGCCATTCCGGTAAGCGCCGCGGGCCCCCGCGCAGGAGTCCGGGCGGCCAGCGCCGGATCGGGGGGCGTTCAGGGCTCCTCGAGGGGCGAAGCGCTGCCGCCCGGATGTGGCGTTCGCGCAACACCATTCGGCTGCGCCGAAGATGATCATGGTTAAAGGACGTGGTTAAGGGGAGCTTAACCATTGCAGTCAAGAGTCCGTTTCAAAGGCGATGCCGGTCTCGGCCCCTGCTCGCCACGCTTTGATACGAAAGGAAACGGAATGGCCCGCGTCTTGAAGAGCATCGTCCTGGGGGGACTTGCGCTGGCAATGCTGCCGGCGGTGGCGCTGGCCGCCGACATTCCCCCGCCCGTTTACTACACGCCGCCGCCCCCGGTCGAAGTCCCCACGAACTGGTACTTCCGCCTTGATGTAGGCGTTAAGGACTATCGCCCGCCGTCGATCACCTTCGAAGCACCGAATCTCGGCTATGACGTGCCGGGCAACGGCGAGTTCGTCAACGAGGACATCTCGACGACCGGCGTCATCGGCTTCGGCATCGGCCATGATTTCGGTGCGTTCCGCGCCGACGTCACGCTCGACTACGAGTGGCCTGGCCAGATCGAGGGCCGCCTCTACTGCGTCGGTTGCCCCAACGATCCGACCGAGGAGTATTCGTGGGAGTTCGCCGACCTTTCGATCTGGTCGCTCCTCTTCAACGGCTACATCGACTTCGGCAGCCGCGGCGGTCCGATCACCCCGTATATCGGTGCCGGCATCGGCGTGGCCACGCTCCGCACGTCGAACGTCACGTTCGAGAATCCCAACGGTGCGACCGGCGGGTGGGAAGGGATGCGGACGTGGAACCTCGCCTGGGCCCTCATGGCCGGCGCGGCGTTCGAAGTCACCAACCGCCTTTCGATCGACCTGAACTACCGCTTCGTCCACCTCGGCACCGCCATGGCGATGACGACGATCAATGGTGGCACGCCGATCGTCTACTCCAACATCCGCGCGCACGAGTTTCGCGTGGGCTTCCGGATCGGTGTGGGCCGCTAGTGGATGGAATCTAACACTTGGTGCCCTCGCCTGACGGCGGCGATGATTCTGTCGGGATCGGCGGTCCAGGTGAAGGGCCTGGGCATCTTGTTGGTTTCCTCGAC
>CAXNGA010000042.1:0-9033 GCA_964201375.1 Kaistiaceae bacterium | reverse complement strand
GGCCTCATCGAGCTCCGGTGGCAGGAGCTCCTTGATGATGCCGATTTCCTCGATTTCCTCGGCCGCGAGTTCCGGGCGGCCGTCCAGTTCGTAGAGTTTCGCCGATTCCCGGCGCTGGCGGATCATCTTCACCAGAAGGCCCGTCATCTCGCCGTCCGATACGCAGTCCCCGCCCGCGTCACGGGACGCCACGTCGCGGTCCCGGATGGTCGCCTTGATAAGGCGGAGCGTATTGAGCCGCCGGCGGTCCTGGGAGTCGGCGGCCACCTTGAGGGCTGCCTCGAGTTCGTCACGCATTCCATTCTCCGAGGGAGCGGAACAGGCCAGCGCGCCATTCGCGGCGCGCGCCATCATCCGTCCCGCTAAACTCCTGATCCGTCTGCGCTTTGGTCCGCCGAGGGCGGTTGACGTTGCGATTGCCGCAACATACCTCTACCAGCGTCATTTCCCACTCATCGGGCAGTTTGGCGGGCCGGGCCGAATCCTGGATTCCGTGTGGCCAAACTGCGATCAGGTCGAGCGATATGGTCCAGGACGCCTCAGGAATCAAGACCGCGGGAAACGCCTGGCCGGAGCCGAGGCCGACTGCGCTGCTCGTGCTGGCTGACGGTACCGTCATCGAAGGCCATGGCATCGGAGCAACAGGAACGGCCGTTGGCGAGGTCTGTTTCAACACCGCCATGACCGGTTACCAGGAAATCCTGACCGATCCGTCCTACGCTGGCCAGATCGTCACCTTCACATTTCCGCATATCGGGAATGTCGGAACCAACGGCGAGGACATCGAGACGGTAAACATGGCCAGCGCCTCGGGTGTCCGCGGCTGCGTCCTCAGGGCCGACATCACCGGTCCGTCGAACTACCGGGCCGACCGGCACCTCGACGCCTGGCTCAAGGCGCGGGGCATCATCGGCATCGCCGGCGTCGATACGCGGGCGCTGACGGCGCGCATCCGCGATCTGGGCATGCCGAACGCGGTGGTGGCCAACGCCCCGGATGGCGCGTTCGACGTTGCAGCCCTCAGGCGCGAGGCCGCGGCATGGCCGGGGCTGGTGGGCATGGACCTCGCGAAGGAGGTCACGCAGTCGCAGACCTATGGCTGGGACGAGACGAGCTGGCGCTGGAACGTCGGCTATGGCCGGCAGGAGAACCCCGTCTTCCATGTCGTGGCGATCGACTACGGCACCAAGCGCAACATCCTGCGGCTCCTGGCCGAGGCCGGCTGCAGGCTGACGATCCTGCCGGCGACGGCCACCGCCGAGGACGTGCTGGAGCGGAAGCCGGACGGCGTGTTCCTGACCAATGGTCCCGGCGATCCGGCGGCCACGGGCGCCTATGCCGTGCCGATGATCCGCGAGGTGCTCGACCGGAAGGTACCGCTGTTCGGCATCTGCCTCGGCCACCAGATGCTCGGCATCGCGCTCGGCGGTCGGACCATGAAGATGAAGCAGGGCCACCATGGGGCGAACCATCCCGTGAAGGACCTCGCCACCGGCAAGGTCGAGATCACCTCGATGAATCATGGCTTTGCCGTCGACCAGGAGAGCCTGCCGGACAACGTCGAGACCACGCATGTGTCGCTGTTCGACGGCTCGAACTGCGGCCTCCGGGTGAAGGATGGCGCCGCGTTTTCGGTTCAGTATCACCCCGAGGCATCGCCCGGTCCGCGCGACAGCCTCTATCTCTTCGGCCGCTTCGTGGACATGATGCGGGCCAACAGGGAGCGGACGGCCGCCTGAGGGGGACAGGCGGCTCCGCTGGCTTCGTGCTGTGAAGGAGTCGCCGATGCCGTCGCTTTGCACACGCACCGTTCCCAGCGACGCCGCGACCGGATCGCATCCGTTTCGCAACTTCGTCGCGGCGGCGTTCGCAACGCTCCTGATCGGCTTCGCGCCGCCGGCCGCCGCCCAGCCGATCACCACCAGTGACGCGGTGAGCCGGCTCTTCTCGGAGACGGTCGATCCGGCCTGGTTCGGCGAGATCTTCCTGGCCCAGGTCCCGGCGCAGCAGATCGCTCTGGTCCTTGCCTCCTTCACCACGCAATACGGCGCGCTCGTCTCCGTCACGGGCAGCGGCGGCACGCTCACCACGCGCCTCGAGCGGGCGGAACTGCCGACGCAGGTGACGCTCGACACCGACGGGCGGATCATCGGGCTCTTCTTCGGCAACCCGGTTCCCATCGGCGGCGGCGTGGAGGGGTTCGTCGCCCGTCTTGCGGCGCTGCCGGGGCAGACCTCCGTCGCGGTCATCACCAATGGCGTGCTTGCCGCCGGCCACCAGCCCGAGATGCCGCTCGCGGTTGCCTCCGCGTTCAAGCTCGCGGTGCTGGCGGCGCTCGGCGAGGCGGCGGCGCCGGGAACGCTCGTCAATCTCGACGACACGGTCTTCCTCGATCCCGCCTGGCGCTCGCTGCCCACCGGCATCCTCCAGGACTGGCGCGACGGCACGGCGGTCACCGTGGCAACGCTCGCCAACCTCATGATCTCCATGAGCGACAACACCGCCACGGACGCGCTCATCGCGCTCGTCGGACGCGATGCGGTCGAGGCATTCTCCGAGCGCAACCGGCCGTTCCCGACCACGGGCGAACTGTTCCGCCTCAAGGCGACCGGCAATGAGGGCCTCCTCGAGGCGTGGCGCACTGGCGACGAGACCGCGCGGCGGACGATTCTTGCGGAACTCGCCACGCAGCCGCTTCCCGCGGTGGATGCGCTCTCCCCGGTGCTGACTCCAGACGTCGAATGGTTCTTCAACGCGTTCGAACTCTGCGCGCTGCTCGAGCAGACCTCGGACATGTGGGCCTTCGACATCAATCCCGGTCTCGCGCGGCGCGAGGACTGGGCGTCGATCGCCTTCAAGGGTGGGTCGGAGCCGGGCGTGCTCAACCTCTCGACGCGCGTCGTGGATGCCGAGGGCAACACGCACTGCGTGGTGGCAACCTGGAACGACACGGCAGCGCTGGACGAGCAGATGCTGTTCACGGCCTATTCGGGTCTCCTCCGGGCGCTCGCTGCCGGCGACGAGGCCGGGGCGCCCGCCGCGGCAACCGAGGCGCCCGCGGCCGCTGCACCCGAGGCGCCCGCGGCCGCTGCACCCGTGACGCCGCCTGTAGCGGAAACGCCTGCCCTCACTTTCGCGCCGGGCTACACCGACGGCGATATCACCATGACGGGGGCGCCGGACTTCAGCCTCGCCACGACCGCTACGGAAGTGGCGGAGCAGGGCGTCATCCCGCCCTGCAATGCCGGCTTCGACGGATGCTTCACCTATTCGGGCGCGGCCCTTGACGGAACGAACTTCGGGTCCGCCGGCGTCCGCATCTCGCGCCGCGCCGACCTTGCGGCGCCCGCCGCCTGCCTGAACACCCAGCCTGATGGCTACCAGGGGCTTGCCGTCGCGACCCATGACGGCGGCACTTACGCCACGTCGGTATTCGCCGGCGTCGGCGACGCGGGGGCAGGGCACGTTGCCGAAGGCGCGGTGTACCGCCTCGCCTATCTGGGGATCTGCTGGGAGTTCGAGACGCGGATCGCGCAGGCGCAGCCCGGCAACTACGATCCGGGCACGATCAGGCCCTTCACCGACGCAGACGAGGCAGCGGTGACGTCGGCGCTGCGGGCGATGATCGACAGCGTCACGCTCCCCGGCGGGGCTGCGGTCGTCTTCCCGGCAACGGAATAACGCGACCGGCTGTCGCTCCTCGCGATCCGCTGGCCCTCTCTTCGCGTATAGGTGACGCGATAGGGGCGGGAGTCGTGGATATGGCGAAGCTTGTGCGGTGGCTGGTGCCGGCGGTGCTGGTGCTGGTGTGGCTCGGCATCAGCGGCATGGGCGGCCCGTACTTCGGCAAGCTCGAAGAGGTCCAGTCGCAGGCTGCGACCGACTTCCTGCCGAGGACGGCGGAATCGACCCGCGTGTCGGAGATCCAGACCGCGCTCGCCGATGCCGACGGGTTCCCGGCGATCCTCGTATACGAAGCGGTGGATGCCCCGCTCGACGCGGCCACCATCGGCGTGATCGCCGCCCAGATGGTGTCGATGCGAACGATCCCCGGCGTGACCGCGGTATCTCCGCCGATCCCTTCGACCAGTCGCGATGCCGCCGGCAATCCCGAGGCAGTCCAGGTCTTCGTCCTGGTGGACCAGGTCGATTTCTCGGAGACGATCGAGGCGATCCGCGAGATCACCGAGGCGCATCCGGCCGGCATTTCGGCCTACGTCACCGGCCCGGCCGGCTTCGCGGCCGATCTCACGGAGGCGTTTGCCGGCATCGACGGCGTTCTTCTCCTCGTGGCCGTCGTGGCGGTCCTCCTGATCCTGCTCGTGGTTTACCGGAGCCCGATCCTGCCGATCGTGGTGCTGCTGAGTTCCGTGAGCGCGCTGGCCGCATCCGTCGTCGGCGTCTACCTTATGGCGGATGCGGGGTGGATCGTCCTCAACGCTCAGGCGCAGGGCATCCTCTTCATCCTCGTCGTGGGCGCCGCGACCGACTACGGTCTTCTCCTCGTCTCCCGCTATCGCGACACGCTCCGGGAGGAGCCGAACGCCATCCGTGCGCTGCTCCGCGCGCTTCGTGGCGTCATCGCTCCGGTCGTGGCCTCGGCCAGCACCGTGGTGGCTGGCCTCCTCTGCCTTCTCATCTCGGACCTTGCCTCCAACAAGGCCCTCGGCCCGGTTGCGGCGGTCGGCATCGTGTTCGCGGTGCTCGCTTCGCTCACCTTCCTGCCGGCGATGCTGGCGCTCATCGGCCGCCCGGCGTTCTGGCCCGCGATCCCGCGGGTCGAGGCACGGGCGGAGGGCACCTCCCTCAGCCACGGCATCTGGACGCGCATAGCAGGCCTCGTCAGCCGCCGGGCGCGGGTTCTGTGGATCGCCAGCGTCGTGCTGCTGGCCGTGGCCGCCGCATTCGCCCCCCGCCTCAACGCCACCGGCATCCCGCAGGACGAGCTTCTCATCGGCGAGGCCGAGTCGGTGACCGGCCAGGCGGTTCTGGAGCGCTTCTTCGCTGCAGGGTCTGGTGCGCCGACGATCATCATCGTCCCGGTGGCCGACGCCGAAGCCGTGCTGACGGCACTCCGCGCCGACGTGGCGGTGGCGGAGGCCGATATCAATGGCGCAGCCGCCACCATCGACGGGGCCGAGGTGATCGAACTGCGTGCGACACTGCGCTTCGGGCCGGACAGCGACGAGGCCCTGGCGACGATCGAGCGGCTCCGGCCGGCGCTCCGCGCGGTCTCGCCGGACGTTCTCGTCGGCGGCCCGAGCGCGATCTCGCTCGATACGCTCGACAACTCCCAGCGCGACCTCCGGACGATCGTGCCGCTGATCCTTGCGGTCATCACGCTCATCCTGATCGTGCTTCTCCGCTCGGTGCTGGCGCCGATCCTTCTCCTTGCCACGACGGTGCTGTCCTACTTCGCCGCGCTCGGCATCTCCGGGCTCGTGTTCCAGTATGGCTTCGGCTTCCCGGGCGCGGACCCCTCCGTGCCGCTGTTCGCGTTCGTGTTCCTCGTGGCGCTCGGGATCGACTACAACATCTTCCTGACCACGCGTATCCGTGAGGAAGCCGTCCTCCACGGCACGCGGCCCGGCATTCTCCGCGGCCTCGAGGCAACCGGCGGCGTGATCACCTCGGCGGGCATCGTGCTGGCCGCGACCTTCGCCGCGCTCGCGGTGATCCCGGTGATCTTCCTCGTCCAGATCGCCTTCATCGTGTCCCTGGGCGTCCTGATCGACGCGATCCTCGTCCGGTCGATCCTGGTGCCGGGGCTGCTCTACGACGTGGGGCGTCCCATCTGGTGGCCGGGCAGGCGGATCAGGTAGCGGCGGCGACCGAAGCGCGGAGCGCGGCGGCGACGTCGCTGCCGCGTGACCTCCGCCGCGCCGGGTAGCGGCCCTGGATCGTTGCCACGAACACGCGGCCGGGCGCTCCGGCCGCGATCAGCGCCTCGTAGGCGGCCCTCGGGACGGCGAAGTGGTCCCACACCTCGCCGGACCCGACGAACCACACCGTAAGCACGGCGGTTGCCTCGTCGTATTCGGCGCGGGCGAGGGCGGTGGATTTCAGGTCGGGCATGGCAGGCGAATCACGGGTGGCGTGTCCTTCCAGCATCCCACGCGCGGAGTCCGACGAGAACGAAGTGAGACCCGTGCGTCACGATCGGGCGTCGAAAGGCCCTCTCAACCCCATCACCACCGGGCTTCACCCGGTGGCCCATGATGCCGCCCCGCCGGCTTCGAGCGATGAGGCGATCTCCGCCTGGAGATCGCCGTTGCCGCGCTTCATCATGGGTTGCCGGGTCACGCCCGGCAAAGACGAAAGAGGGGGGACAAAGGAGGGTGGAGCGGTACCGCCATCTTCTGGCGTTGGGAGGTCGCCGCGCCTGGGCGCCACCCATGACGCGTTGCCACGGGCGCGGCCGATCGACTAGAACACCGGCCACGTTCATCCCATCTCTGCGACGAGCGAGACAGCGGCCCGTTTCCGGGCGCGGAGCATTTCATGGCGCGGCAGTTCATCTACCACATGCAGGGCCTCTCGAAGGCCTATTCGGGCGGCAAGAAGGTCCTCGACGGCATCAACCTCCAGTTCTACCCGGACGCCAAGATCGGCGTGCTCGGCCCCAACGGCTCGGGCAAGTCGACGCTGCTGCGGATCATGGCGGGCACGGACAAGGAATACACCGGCGAGGCATGGCTCGCGCAGAACGCCACCGTCGGCTACCTGCCGCAGGAGCCGCTGCTCGACCCGACCAAGGATGCGATGGGCAACGTCATGGAGGGCGTCGCCAAGAAGCGCGCCATCCTCGACCGCTACAACGAACTGATGATGAACTACTCCGACGAGACGGCGGAGGAGGGCGCAAAACTCCAGGACCTCATCGACAGCCAAAATCTGTGGGACCTCGACGCGCAGGTCGAGCAGGCGATGGATTCGCTCGGCTGCCCGCCGGGTGATGCCGACGTGACCCGCCTGTCGGGCGGCGAGAAGCGGCGCATCGCGCTGTGCAAGCTCCTCCTGGCGCAGCCGGACCTTCTCCTCCTGGACGAGCCGACGAACCACCTCGACGCCGAGACGGTGCACTGGCTGGAAAACCATCTCCGCGAGTATCCGGGCGCGATCCTGATCGTGACCCACGACCGCTACTTCCTCGACAACGTCACCGGCTGGATCCTCGAGCTCGATCGCGGCCGCGGCCTGCCCTACGAGGGCAACTACTCCGCCTATCTCGACAAGAAGTCGAAGCGCCTCGCCCAGGAGGGCCGCGAGGAGCAGACGCGCCAGCGGGCGATCAACGCCGAGCGCGAATGGATCCAGGCGTCGCCGAAGGCCCGGCAGGCGAAGTCGAAGGCCCGCATCAAGGCGTATGACGAGCTCGTCAAGCGCGCCGAGGACCGTCGCCCGGGCGATGTGCAGATCGTCATCCCGGCCGGCGAGCGGCTCGGCCAGAACGTCATCGACTTCGATCACCTCTCGAAGGGGTTCGGCGATCGCCTGCTGATCGAGGACCTCTCGTTCAAGCTGCCGCCCGGCGGCATCGTCGGCGTCATCGGCCCGAACGGCGCCGGCAAGACGACGCTGTTCAAGATGATCATGGGCGAGGAGAAGCCGGATTCAGGCTCCATCAAGCTCGGCGACAGCGTCCATCTCGGCTACGTCGACCAGAACCGGACGCTCAACCCCAACAAGACCGTGTGGGAGGAAATCTCGGACGGGCAGGAGATCATCAAGCTCGGCAAGCGCGAGGTGAACTCGCGCGCCTATGTCGGCGCCTTCAACTTCAAGGGCGGCGACCAGCAGGCCAAGGTCGGCAACCTCTCCGGCGGTCAGCGCAACCGCGTTCACCTGGCAAAGCTGCTGAAGACCGGCTCCAACGTCCTCCTCCTCGACGAGCCGACCAACGACCTCGACACCGAGACGCTCTCGGCGCTCGAAGAGGCGCTCGAGGATTACGCCGGCTGCGCGGTCATCATCAGCCACGACCGCATGTTCCTGGACCGCATGGCCACGCACATCCTCTCCTTCGAGGGAGACAGCCACGTCGAATGGTTCGAGGGCAATTTCGCCGAGTACGAGGAAGACAAGAAGCGCCGCCTCGGCGAGGATTCGGTGCTGCCGCGGCGGCTGAAGTACAAGCGGCTGACGCGGACTTAGGGTGGTGCAATCGACGCGACATCTGGCAAGTAGGTTCTAAGTCCGAGCTCAACCACGCCCTGATGCGCGAGACCGCGGCGGACGTCGGCCGGCCGGACCTCGTGGACGCCGCCGAGGCGCAGCGCGACCGCGTCCATCCGGCCGAGGCCTGTTACGGCGCGCCTCGCGCCGCTGGCGAACTCGGTCGACATCTGGCACACGACGTATCTCCACGTCCTCGACGGGCACGAGGCGGTTGTCGAATTGCTGAAGGGAAGCGGCCTCCGGCCCTATCTCGAGCCGCTCGACGAGGCCGGGCAGGAGCGCTTCCTTGCGGCCTGCCGGGCCCGGATCGCAACGTCCTGTCCGCTCCAGGCCGACGGCAAGGTTCTGCTGCGCTTCCCGCGGCTGTTCATGGTTGCCGTGCGGCGCCGCGGTCAGGCCGCCCGGCGTGCGCCGAGGAGCGTGGCGGCATCGAGCTGCCACGCTTCCACCAGCGTGCGGATCATCGCCTTGGAGAGGTCGCGCTTGCCACCGAGGACTTCTGCAGCACGGCTGCTCGATCCGAGGACGCGGGCAAGATCGGACTGCGTGCGTCCCCGATTGTCCATCGACGCGAGAAGATAGGCGATCGGGTCCAGCGTCGCTTCGGCAAGGTGCTCCGATTCCCATGCCAGGACGAGGATGGTGAGAAGCTCCAGTTCATCATTCGTCTCCGCGTCCGGCCGCACGACGAGCGCATCGATCCGCTCGACGGCGGCACGGTAGTCGTCCTCGGTTCGGAGCGGCTTCACCATCATACCTTCCTCGCGTCGATCCGATCGTACTCCACGTGAGTTCCCACGAACCGGATGCAGAGGCGTCCCTTCACGAGAAGACATAGGACCACCAGCCTGAACC
>CAXNGA010000041.1:0-9050 GCA_964201375.1 Kaistiaceae bacterium | reverse complement strand
CCTCGGCGGCGCGGCCGCCCCGGCCGCCGACCCGGCCCCCGCCGCCAACCCGGCCCCGGCCCCGGTCTAGGCGCGCGGCCTCGGACGAGCAAAGGCCGCCCCGGGTTCACCGGGGCGGCCTTTTCGTTTCCGGCGCGCGTTGACCCTCCGTTGACGCGTTGCCGGCAGGATCAGGCGGTCAGCAGAAGCCGGCACCGATGGACGTCATCAACTACGCAGTCTTCGCGTTCTTTCCGCTGGTGATGGCCTACGCGGCGACGTCCGACGTCCTCACCATGACGATCCCGAACCGCGTCTCGCTCGTCGGGATCGCGGGGTTCGCCATTGCCGCGCCCCTTGCTGGCCTCGACCTCCAGACCATCGGCCTCCATGCCGCGGTCGGCGCCGCGGTCCTCGCCGGCGGCTTCGTCATGTTCGCGTTCCGCTGGATCGGCGGTGGCGATGCCAAGGTCGCCGCCGTGGCGGCACTGTGGCTCGGCGTCGACCACACGCTGGCGTTCCTGCTCCAGGGCGCGCTGTTCGGCGGCCTGCTCACGATCTTCATCATCATCGCCCGGCGCAGCCCGCTGCCGGCCTTCGCCATCAGGCCGTGGGTCCTGCGGCTGCACGATCCGGCCAACGGCGTGCCGTACTGTCTGGCGCTAGCCGCCGCCGCACTCGTCATCTACCCGAAGACAGTGTGGACAGAGCTGGTCACCTGAGTCCTTGACTACCTGTTGAGAAGTGCTGGGGTTCTGCTTTGGTAATGTTCTGTTAATCAACGGCGCTCACCGCTCCTTAACCATAAGTACACCAATGCCGGACCACACTGATCCAATGGCAGGCCGCGTTCTGGCCTCAGGGGTTGGCTGGTATGAACCTGGCAAGAATTCTCGTCTTGCTCGTCGCGCTGGTCGCCGGGGGCGCGGCGGCCTATCTGGCAGTCAATCTCCTCAACCGTGAGCCTGAGATCATCCAGGTGGCGGCGCCGGCGCCAGCGCCGGTCGCGGCCCCGACCATTCCCACCGACGACGTCCTCGTCGCCGGGCGTGACATCCCGATCGGGACGACCATCACCGAAGCCGACCTGTCGTGGCAGCCGTGGCCGCGCACCGCGATCGCCGGCACCTATGTCCGCCGGTCGGAGCTCGCCAACGGCACCGGCGATCTCATCGGCACCATGGCCCGCAGCACGCTGTTCGCCGGCGAGCCGATCACCCAGGCCAAGCTGGCGCGCACCGATGGCGCCTTCCTCGCGGCCCTGCTGCCGGCCGGCATGCGCGCCGTGGCCATCGGCATCAGCGTCGACACCGGGGCTGGCGGGTTCATCCTGCCCAATGACCGCGTCGATGTGATCATGACGCGGCGCGACCCGGACACGGACCGCTTCGTCACCGAGACGATCCTCCGGAACATCCGCGTTCTCGCCATCGACCAGGCGGTCGAGGAACAGAACGGCCTGCCGGTCGTCATCGGCCGCACCGCCACGCTGGAGCTCACCGCCGAGCAATCGGAGATCGTCACGGTCGCGCAGCAGATGAGCGACCGCCTCGCCCTTGCCCTCCGCAGCCTGGCCGACGCGCAGGAGAAGCCGGGTGAGGGCGCGACCCATCTCATCACCGGCGACACCCGCGCCGAAGGCGTCACGGTCGTCCGCAATGGCATAGCCACGCAGGTCGGACCCTAGTCCGCCCGAAGGAGCACAGTCCGCATGTTCGCCAAGATCATCCGCGGCGCGGCGCTGGCAGGCATCCTTGCCCTTGCCTCGCTCCCCGCAATGGCCGGCTCGCCCACCGAGGTCGGGACCGCGCGGTGCCAGACGACCGGCGCCGGCGGCCACCAGACCTGCACGGTCCCGCTCAACAAGTCGCTGATCATCGACCTGCCGCGCGACGCCCGCGACGTGCTGGTTTCGAATCCGGGCATCGCCGACGTCGTCGTCCGGACACAGCGCCGCGTCTACCTCACGGGCGTTGCCGTAGGCCAGACCAACCTCTTCGTCTTCGACATCAATGGCGACACGATCGTCAGTCTCGACCTTACCGTCGAGCGCGACATCTCCGGCCTTGCCGACACGCTCCGCCGCCTCATCCCCGGCTCGAACATCGCCGTCGAGATGATCAACGACAACATCCTCCTCTCCGGCACGGTCCAGAACGCGGCCGATTCCCGCAGGGCCGAGGAGATTACCGCCGTGTTCGCCAATGCGGGTGCGGCCGGCGCGGACACCACGGCGGCCGGGAACATTGCCGGCGACGTCGCGCGGGCGAGCCAGGTCGTCAATCTCCTCACCATCGAGGGCGAGGAGCAGGTCTTCCTCAAGGTCACGATCGCCGAAGTCGAGCGCACGGCCGTCCGCCAGCTGGGCATCAGCTGGGGTCTCCAGAACATCAGCGTCGGCGACGCCTTCACCTTCGGTGTAACGCCGCGCAACGCCTTCCCCGGCGCCCCGACGCTCATCGCCGGCTTCGGCCGCGACCTCCTGCTTCCGGAATACGGTGGGCAGGCGGGCGCGATGGTCAACGGCCGCATGAGCATCGGCCCGAACCTGCAGGCGCTGGAGCAGACCGGCCTCATGCGGATGCTCGCGGAGCCGACGCTGACGGCGATCTCGGGCGAATCCGCCACCTTCCTCGCCGGTGGCGAGTTTCCGGTTCCGGTCGGCGTGGACCCGTCCACCGGCGGCGTCACCGTCGAGTACAAGCGATACGGCGTCAGCCTGGAATTCACGCCCGTCGTCCTCTCGGAAGGGCGGATCTCGATCCGTGTCCTCACGGAAGTCTCCGAACTCTCCGTTGACGGCGGCATCACGGTGGCGGGCGTCACGCTGCCGGGCCTGAAAGTCCGCCGTGCCGAGACCACGCTGGAGCTTCCGTCGGGCGGCGCGCTGGTCATGAGCGGCCTCCTCCAGGACAACGTCACGCAGACGCTGCAGGGCCTGCCGGGCATCCGCAACCTGCCGATCCTCGGCGCCCTGTTCGGCAGCCGCGACTACCAGCACAGCGAGACCGAACTCATCATCATCGTCACGCCCTATCTCGTGAATCCCGTCGCGCCCTCGCAGCTCGCCCGGCCACACGATGGCCTTGCGATCCCTGCCGGCGCCGCCGGCGCCCTCTTCAACCAGCTGAACCTTCGCTACGGCGTCCAGGGCCAGGCCACCGCCGCCGGCGGGACGGCCTACCAGGGCAACCCGGGCTTCATCATCCCGTGACCGCAGAACCGACTGGAGCGCGATCCGTGACCCCAATCAACACCCAGGCCGCGACCAGGCGCGGCGGTCGCCGGACCGTCCGCCCGATCCTCGCCTCGATCGCCCTGACGGCAGCGCTGGCCGGCTGCCAGACCGTGGAGCAGTACACCGCGCCGGTCGCGGCGATCCCGAACGACTATCGCGCCAACCATCCGATAACCATCGCGGAGGGTCTGGCCACGTTCGACATTCCGGTGGGCCGGGAGACGCCCTACCTTGCGACGGGAATGGAAGGAAACGTGCTGGCCTTCGCCGGAGGCTTCATGTCGAGCGGCAGCGGCGCACTGGCCATCGTGCTGCCGACCGGGACGCCGAACGCGGCGAACGCCGCCTCCATCGCCCGCCAGGTCGAGGGCGTGCTGGTCGCCGGGGGCGTTGCGCCGACCGTGATCGAGTACCGCACCTATCCCGGCGGGACCTCCACCGGGAACGCACCGGTCCGCCTCGCCTATGTCCGCCTTGCCGCGACGACCGGGCAGTGCGGCCTCTGGCCCGACAACCTCGCCGTCAACATCGACGTGAACTACGCCAATTTCGGCTGCGCCACGCAGCACAACCTTGCCGCCATGGTCGCCAATCCGCTCGACCTCCTCTATCCGCGCCTCATGACCCCGCCGAGCGCCGCCCGCCGCTCGAACGTCCTCGACGCCTACCAGGCGGGCCAGGCCACCGGCACGGACTACCCGGCGCCGACGACGCAGACCGGAGCGGGACAATGATGTCGAGCCTCGCCTTCGACGACGTCCCGAAGCCGGCCGGGAAGGCGCCGGAGCCGTCGGCCCCGCCGGACGGCAGGGACGTGCGCTCCATCCCGCGCATCTCGATCCAGGCGTTCGGCGAGACGCAGCAGTTCGCCGAGACGCTCGCGGCGGCCGCCGCGGACCGCCGCATGAATCGCGCGCATGTGAAGGTCCACATGGGCGGGATCGCGGCCGCGACCGAGTTCTATGGCGCCTCGCCCACCCCCAACCTCATCCTCGTCGAGACCACGCTGCCGCGCGAGCGCCTCTTCGTCGAACTCGAGCGCCTGGCCGGGGTCTGCGATGCCGGCACCAAGGTCGTCGTCGTGGGCGGCACCAACGACGTCGAACTCTATCGCGAGCTTCAGCGCCGCGGCGTCTCGGAATACCTCGTCGGCCCGGTCGGCGCCCTCCACGTCATCTCCACCATTGCGGACCTCTACGCCAACCCGAAGGCCGAGCCGCTCGGCCGCACGGTCGCCTTCGTCGGCGGCAAGGGCGGCGCAGGCTCGTCGACCGTGTCGCACAGCGTTGCCTTCGCCCTGTCGCGGAGCCTCGGCGGCGACGTGGTGCTGGCCGACCTCGACCTCGCCTTCGGCACCGCCGGCCTCGACTTCAACCAGGACCCTGCCCAGGGCATCGCGGAGGCGATCCACTCGCCCGACCGGCTCGACGAGACCTTCCTCGACCGCCTCCTGTCGCGCTGCTCGGACAATCTCAGCCTTCTTGCGGCACCCGCCACGCTCGACCGCACGTTCGACTTCGCCGAGACGGCGATGGAGCCGGTGATCGACATCGCCCAGGCCAACGTGCCGATGGTCGTCCTCGACCTGCCGCATCTGTGGTCGGGCTGGATGAAGCGGACGCTGATCGCCGCGGACGAGATCGTGCTCACGGTCGAGCCGGACCTTGCCAACCTACGCAATGCCAAGAACCTCCTCGATCTTCTCAGGCAGGCGCGCCAGAACGACGCCGCGCCGCATCTGGTGATCAACCGCGTGGGGGTGCCGAAGCGCCCGGAGATCAAGGTGGACGAGTTCGCCAGGGCGCTCGGCGTGGAGGCGCTGGCGATCATCCCGTTCGATGCGGCGCTGTTCGGCACCGCCGCCAACAACGGCCAGGTCGTTGCCGAGGTCGACGGCAAGAGCGCCGCAGCCGCCGCCTTCGACAGGATCGCCCGGGCCGTTTCCGGCCGGAACGAGATCCGCAAGGCCAGGCGGCAGGGGATCGGCTCCGTGCTGGCGCGTCTGCGCGGCCGCAGGACTGCCTGACGGGGAATGTCAATGTTCGGCAAGCGGGGTAGCCCGGAGGCTCCTGGTTTCGGCGGCAAGCCGTCGTCCGCAGCGGCTGCGATGGGCAGCGGCGTTGCCACGGTGCTGGCCGCCCCGCGCACGGTGATGGCCGACGACACCGGCGCGCGGCGCGCGCAGCAACAGGAACAGGCCAGGACCGCCGCCGCGACCGCGGCGACGGCCGCACGCGGCCGCAGGTCCGAGAACTACTACGACGTGAAGTCGACGATCTTCGCCGCGCTCCTCGACACGATCGACCTGTCGCAGCTCGCCAAGCTCGACATCGAATCGGCGCGCGAGGAAATCCGCGACATCGTCAACGACATCGTCGCGCTCAAGAACATCGTGATGTCGATCTCCGAGCAGGAGGACCTGCTCGAGGACATCTGCAACGACGTCCTCGGGCTCGGCCCGCTCGAGCCGCTGCTGGCGCGCGACGACATCGCCGACATCATGGTCAACGGTGCCGGCAAGACCTACATCGAGGTCGCCGGCAAGGTGCAGATCACCAATGTCCGCTTCCGTGACAACACGCAGCTGATGAACATCTGCCAGCGGATCGTGAGCCAGGTCGGCCGGCGCGTCGACGAGGCCTCACCGATCTGCGATGCCCGGCTCCCCGATGGCTCCCGCGTCAACGTCATCGCCCCGCCGCTGTCGATCGACGGGCCGACCCTCACGATCCGCAAGTTCCGCAAGGACAAGCTCACCCTCGAGCAGCTCGTCCGCTACGGCACGATCACGCCCGAAGGCGCGCAGATCCTCGAGGTCATCGCGGAATCGCGCTGCAACGTGCTCGTCTCTGGCGGCACCGGTTCCGGCAAGACGACGCTGCTGAACTGCCTCACCTTCCATATGGGGCAAGACGAACGCATCATCACCTGCGAGGACGCGGCCGAACTCCAGCTCCAGCAGCCGCACGTCGTCCGCCTCGAGACCCGCCCGCCCAACATCGAGGGCGAGGGCGAGGTGACCATGCGCGACCTCGTGCGCAACTGTCTCCGCATGCGCCCCGAGCGGATCGTCGTCGGCGAGGTCCGCGGCCCGGAGGCGTTCGACCTCCTCCAGGCCATGAACACCGGCCATGACGGCTCGATGGGCACGCTCCACGCCAACTCGCCGCGAGAGGCCCTCAGCCGGATCGAGTCGATGATCACGATGGGCGGCTTCACGCTGCCCTCCAAGACCATCCGCGAGATGATCTCGGGCTCGATCGACGTCGTCGTCCACGTGTCGCGCATGCGCGACGGCTCGCGCCGCATCACCCACATCACCGAGGTCACCGGGATGGAGGGCGACGTCATCATCACCCAGGACATCCTGCGCTACGACATCCTGGGCGAGGACGCGAACGGCCGCATCCTCGGCCGCCATGCCTCGACCGGCATCGGCCGCCCCGCGTTCTGGGAGCGGGCGCGCTACTACAATCTCGACAAGAAGCTCGCCCGCGCGCTCGACGCCGCCTCGGTCGAGAACGAGTCCGTGCGGTGAGCGACTTCCTGACCCCGCAGATGACGGTGATCGCGCTCGCGGTGCTCGCTTTCCTTGCGGTCGGCGGCGTCGTCTTCGCGATCTTCTTCAACCGCGTCAGCGGCCGGTCGGGCGCCGACAGGCGGCGCGACGCGATCGCCGAACGCTCGGGCGACGGCGCGAAGATCGTCGCCGCTGCGGACAGCGCCGCCAGGCGCCGCCGCTCGGTGCAGGAATCGCTGAAGGACATGGAGGCCAAGGAGAGGGCAAAAGCCTCGCAGCGGAAATCGCCGCCGCTGTCGCTCCGCATCCAGCAGGCCGGCCTCACCTGGTCGAAATCGACCTTCTGGCTGTTCGGCGTCGGCGCCGGCGTGGCCTTCTCCGCGCTCGCGGTCTATCTCGGCGCGCCGCTCATCGCCTCGGTCGGCTTCGGCGTCGCCGGCGTCCTCGGTTTTCCCTACTGGTTCGTGAACTTCCGGCGGAAGCGCCGCTTCAAGGCGTTCATCGCCGAGTTCCCGAACTCGGTCGACGTCATCGTGCGTGGCGTCAAGGCCGGCCTCCCGCTCAACGACTGCCTCCGCATCATCGGCGCCGAATCGCAGGAGCCCGTCCGCACCGAGTTCCGCATAATTGCGGAGCGGCAGACGATGGGCCTGACCACGTCCGAGGCGATCAACGGCCTTACCGAGCGCGTGCCGCTGCCGGAGGCGAACTTCTTCGCCATCTCCATCACCATCCAGCAGCAGGCCGGCGGCAATCTCTCCGAGGCGCTGGGCAACCTCTCGAAGGTTCTGCGCGAGCGTGCGAAGATGCGCGGCAAGATCAAGGCGATGTCGACCGAGGCGAAGGCTTCGGCGTGGATCATCGGCTCGCTTCCGATCATCGTCATGCTGCTGGTCTACATGACTAATCCTGAATACATCATGCTGTTGTTCACCGAGTCGGTCGGCCGCGTCATCCTCATCGCCTCAGCGTTCTGGATGGCCGTCGGCGTCTTCGTCATGAAGCGCATGATCAACTTCGAGATCTAGAGCATGATCAGAAAAAGTGGCTGCCGGTCTTTCCACCAGGGAGAAGCGCCTGGGGCGTGATCCCGACCTGATCGGATCACGCTCCAGGCCCGGCCGATGTTCGACCAGATCGCCAGCCTCTTCACCAACCCCACGACGCTCCTCGCGATCCTTGCCGCGGTCGCGGTGGCCGCAACCGTCATCACGCTGGCAATGCCGCTGCTCGCGCCCGACCGGCTGCAGAAGCGGATGCGGAGCGTTGCGATCGAGCGCGACAAGATCCGCCTTCGCGAGCGCGCCCGCCTCGCATCCGACCAGCAGAAGCGCGCCAGCCTCCGCAACGAGCCGGCGCACAATCTCCGCCGCATCGTCGAGCGCTTCAACCTCAGGAAGGCGCTGGCCGACGACAACACGGTCGCGCGCCTGCGCATGGCCGGCTTCCGCGGCCAGGCGCCGCTCTTCGTGTTCCTGCTCGCCCGGGCCGTGCTGCCGCTCGTCCTGTTCGCCGCGGCGGTGGTCTATCTCTTCTTCGTCGGCGACTACGATCAGCCGAGCTACTTCAAGTTCTTCGTCGCGATCCTGATCGCCTATGCCGGCTTCTACGCGCCGCTCCTCTATGTCCGGAACACGATCCAGAAGCGGCAGCAGTCGATCAAGAAGGCCTGGCCGGATGCGCTCGACCTCCTGCTGATCTGCGTCGAATCCGGCATGTCGGCCGAGGCGTCGTTCCGGAAGGTTTCGGAGGAGATCGGCGCCCAGTCGATGGAGCTTGCCGAGGAGCTGATGCTGACGACGGCCGAACTCTCCTACCTGCCCGACCGCCGCCAAGCCTATGATAACCTGTCGGCCCGCACGGGCCTCGACGGCGTCAAGGCCGTGATGCTGGCGCTCACCCAGGCCGAGAAGTACGGCACGCCCCTCGGTCAGTCGCTCCGCGTGATGGCCCAGGAAAACCGCGACATCCGCATGAACGAGGCCGAAAAGAAGGCCGCCGCGCTCCCGCCGAAGCTGACCGTGCCGATGATCCTGTTCTTCCTGCCGGTGCTGTTCGGCGTGATCCTCGGCCCGTCGGTGATCCAGCTGATGAAGCAGGGGATCGTGTAGGGGGTGGGTGGTGGGTGGTGAGTGGTGAGTGGTGAGTGTGAATAGCGAATAGCTAACCCGTCTTATTCATAAGCGTTCGGATTTCGGCAGCGGTTTTGCTGCGGCGTGAAGGGGGTCGCGGTCCTGCTCAGCGTGTTTTTCACCGCGGCGTAGGCTGGAACGTGTGGAACGCGTTGGAGAGACGGAGCGGGGTGGCGGGGGC
>CAXNGA010000040.1:0-9132 GCA_964201375.1 Kaistiaceae bacterium | reverse complement strand
CTCTCCGGCGACATCGTCCAGTCGGCGCTCGCGGCCGGGCTCGTCCTCATCGTCCTTCTCATCGGCTTCACGGTGATGCAGCACGCCTTTGCCGGCGGCTCGGTCGTGCAGGGGCCGATCGACGACACCGAGCGACGGGCGCTCGCGCTCATCGGTGCGGGCGACATCATCTGGGACTGGGATGTCGAGCGCGACCGGATCCAGACCGGGCCGGAGCTCGACGAGATCCTCGGTCTCGAGCGCGGCACGATGACGGCGCCATCGCTCGACTGGCTCGAGCTCATGCATACGGGCGACCGCGAGCGGTTCAAGGCGATGCTCGACGCCATCATCGAAGTCCGCCGCGGCCGGCTTAACCAGGAGTTCCGGCTCCGCGCCGAAGACGGCCACTATCGCTGGTTCCTGCTGCGCGCCCGGCCGGTGCTCGGCGGCGACAACGAGGTGCTGCGGTGCGTCGGCACGCTGTTCGACGTGACGGACGAGCGGGTCGCCGAGGAGCGGCTGCTCCACGATTCGGTGCGGGACAACCTCACTGGGCTTCCCAACCGCCAGCTCTTCCTCGACCGCCTCGGTTCGGCGCTGACGCGCTCCAACACCGAGAACGCGACCCGACCGTCCGTGCTCGTCCTCGACCTCGACAACTTCAAGCAGATCAACGACAGCTTCGGCATGCCGGTGGGGGACTCGATCCTCCTCACCATTTCCCGCCGCCTCACGCGCCTCATCAAGCCGCAGGACACGCTGGCGCGCATGGTCGCGGACCAGTTCGCGCTGATCCTCCTGTCGGAAACGGAGCCCGGCCAGATCGCCGCCTTCGCCGAATCCGTCCGGCGGGCGGTCCGCAGCCCGATCGGCTTCGGCGAGAAGGAGATCATCCCGACCGCTGCCATCGGCCTTGCCACGGCCGACGACAAGCAGAAGCGGTCCGATCCGCTCGAGCTGATCAAGGAAGCCGAGATCGGCATGTATCACGCCAAGCGACATGGCGGCGACCGCATCGAGGCGTTCCGCCCGGCGCTCCGCCAGGTCGGCGCCGACATGACCACGATGGAGGCCGACCTCAAGCGCGCCCTCGGCCGCGAGGAGATCAGGATCCTCTACCAGCCCGTCGTCCGGCTGTTCGACCGTTCGATCGCGGGCTTCGAGGCGCTGGTGCGGTGGGATCACCCGAAGCACGGCCGCATCCCACCATCCGATTTCATCCCGCTCGCCGAGCGCGCGGGCCTCATCTCGCAGCTCGGCGTGTTCGTGCTGGAGCGTGCGGCCAAGCAGCTCGGCGACTGGCAGCACGAGCGGCGGATCAACGTGCCGCTGTTCGTGTCGGTAAACGTATCGAGCCGCGAGCTCCTCCGGCACGACCTCATCTCCGACGTGAAGTCGGTGCTCGTCCGCTCCAACATCGACCGGGGCTCGCTGAAGCTCGAGATCACCGAGAGCATCGTGATGGAGAACCCCGAACACACCGCACAGGTGCTGAACCGCATCCGCGAGCTCGGCGCGGGCCTGTCGCTCGACGATTTCGGAACGGGCTATTCGTCGCTGGCCTATCTCCAGCGCTTCCCGTTCGACACCCTCAAGATCGACAAGAGTTTCGTGCGCGGCCAGAATGGCGGGCCGCGCGAAGTCATCCTCCGCTCCATCGTGAACCTTGCCCATGACCTCGACATGGACGTTGTGGCGGAAGGCGCGGAGACCGAGGACGACGTGACCGAACTCGTCGACCTCGGCTGCGAGTACGCGCAGGGGTATCTCTTCGGCGCCCCGATGGTCGCCACGGACGCCTCCAAGCTCCTCCTGCGGGAGCGGCCGGTCGCGATCCCGGCCTGAGACCTCGATGGACGCTGTTCTCGCCAGCGACGATGCCCGGCCCGAGGCGAGGGCGGAGCTGAGGGTGCTCCTCTGCTCGCCGCGCGGGTTCTGCGCTGGCGTCGACCGGGCGATCCAGATCGTCCAGCTGGCGCTCGAGCGGTTCGGCGCGCCGGTCTATGTGCGGCACGAGATCGTTCACAACCGCTTCGTCGTCGACAGCCTCAAGGCACGCGGCGCCGTGTTCGTGGAGGAGCTCGACGAGATCCCGGAGACCGCCCAGCCGGTGATCTTCTCCGCCCACGGCGTTGCCAAGGCCGTCCCTGTGGCAGCACGGGCGCGGAACCTCTTCCAGATCGACGCGACCTGCCCGCTCGTCACGAAGGTCCACCGCGAGGCGGAGATTCACCGGAAGCGCGGCCGCGAGATCGTCCTGATCGGTCATGCCGGGCACCCCGAGGTGGTTGGTACCATGGGCCAGCTCCCCGACGGCGCCATCACGCTGATCCAGACGGTCGAGGAGGCGCAGGCTTACGAGCGCCGGACCAGCGATCCCCTTGCCTTCATCACCCAGACCACTCTCTCGGTGGCGGACACCGCGGAAATCGTGAGGGTGTTCACGGAGCGCTTTCCCGGCATCATTCCTCCGCACAAGGAGGACATCTGCTACGCGACCACCAACCGGCAGGAAGCCGTGCAGCGGGTGGCGCCGCAGGTCGATGCGATGATCGTCGTCGGTGCGCCCAACTCCTCGAACTCGCAGCGGCTCAGGGAAGTCGCCGAGCGCCTCGGGTGCCGCTCGGTCCTGATCCAGCGCGCCTCGGAACTCGACTGGGCACTTCTGGATGGGGCGACCTCGGTCGGCATCACCGCGGGCGCCTCGGCGCCGGAGGTGCTCGTCGAGGAGGTGCTCGAAGCGCTCGCCGGCCGCTACACGCTCGATGTCGAGGTGGTGACGACGGCCCAGGAGCCGATCTCGTTCGCGCTGCCGCGGGAACTGCGGAAGAGTGGGGTGAGTGGTGAATAGGGAGTGGTGAATAGTGGTGGTCACCGCGACCGCCGCCCGCTACTCACCAACCACTCACCATTCACCATTCACTACTCACCACTCACCACTCACCAACCGCCCGACATGGCCGTCTACACCGACATCAGCGAGGACCAGCTCGCCGACTTCATCCGCCGCTACGACGTCGGCACGGTCCTGTCCTTCAAGGGCATCGCCGAAGGGGTGGAGAACTCGAACTTCCTCCTCGTCACCGACCGGCAGCCGCTGATCCTCACGCTGTACGAGAAGCGGGTCGACCCGGGCGACCTCCCCTTCTTCATCGGGCTGATGGAGCATCTGGCGGCGCGCGGGATCTCCTGCCCCACGCCGATCCGCGACGTCGACGGAACGGCGCTCGGGACGCTCGCGGGAAAGCCGGCAGCGATGGTGTCGTTCCTCCAGGGCATGTCGGTGCGGAAGCCCCGCCGGGAGCATTGCGGCGCGGTGGGCGAGGCGCTGGCGCGGCTTCACATCGCTGCCGCGGATTTCCCGCTGAAGCGCAAGAACGCGCTGTCCGTCGCGGGCTGGACGGAGCTCGTGAGGGCGGTGGCCGACCGCGCCGACACGGTCGCCCCCGGTCTGCGCCAGATGATCCTCGACGAGGTGATGGCGCTCGGGCAGGCATGGCCGTTCGGGCTGCCCGGGGGCGTGATCCACGCGGATCTCTTCCCGGACAACGTGTTCTTCCTCGGCGAGCGGCTGTCGGGCGTCATCGACTTCTACTTCGCCTGCAACGACATGCTCGCCTACGACCTCGCCATCTGCCTCAATGCGTGGTGCTTCGAGGCCGATTTCGCGCTCAACGTCACCAAGGCGAAGGCGCTCCTGGACGGCTATCACCGCGTCCGGCCGCTGACGCCGGAGGAAATCGCGGCCCTGCCGCTCCTGGCGCGCGGCTCGGCGCTCCGCTTTCTGCTGACGCGGCTCTACGACTGGCTGTCGGTGCCGCCGGGCGCGCTGGTGACGCCGAAAAACCCGCTGGAATATCTCCAGAAGCTCCGTTTTCACCGAAGCGCTGCCGATGCCTCTGCGTACGGCTTCACGGCGTGACGGACCGCATCTCGATCTGGACGGACGGCGCCTGCTCGGGCAACCCGGGACCGGGCGGCTGGGGCGTAGTGATGCGGTGGAACGGCCACGAGAAGGAGCTCTCGGGCGGCGAGGCGATGACGACGAACAACCGGATGGAACTCATCGCCGCGGCCGAGGCGCTCGAGGCGCTCAAGCGCCCGTCGATGGTCGACCTCTACACGGACTCGCAGTACGTCCGCGGCGGCATCACCGCATGGATGCACAACTGGAAGCGCAACGCCTGGCGCACGGCCGACAAGAAGCCGGTGAAGAACGCCGATCTCTGGCAGCGGCTCGATGCCGCCCGCCAGCGCCACGACGTCACCTGGCACTGGGTGCGGGGCCACGCCGGCACCGCGGGCAACGAGCGGGCCGACCAACTGGCGCGCGACGGGTTGGCGCCGTTCAAGCCGCGACGGCCTTCGGCCGCAGTTACGGAAGCCTGATCGTCTGCTCGATCGCACGGCCACCGGAAACGACCGTCAGGCGGAGCGGAACGCCACTGGTGGGGTCGACCGTCGTCGGCCGAGTGATCGTGACGATGAACGTCGCCGCCGTGCCCACGCCGCCCGTATGGTTTACCTCCTGCGCGATCCAGTCGTTCGGGCCTTCCACGAACAGGGCCGCGCCGAACGACTGCGGGACGGTCATGGAGACCAGGACCACGACGTTCCGACCATTCGTTCCGATCACCTGGAACGAGTTCACTTCGAACTCGCCCGGCACCGGTCCGGTGGGAATGAGCGCGCGTGCTTCATCGACGATCGCCAGGGCGTCGCGATCGATCGCGCCGCGGGTCATGATGAGAGATGTCTCGAAGCGCACGGGAATGCATACGACATCGCAGACGCCGAGGTTCCCGACTATGCTGAGGTTCACGGGCGCTCCCTGAACTGCGGCCACCACCGTGATCGGGATGAGGACGCGGCCGGAGTAGACGTTCGTAATGGAGAACCCGTCATTGTAGCGCTGCGGCGCCGGGTACTGGATGCTGAAGGCGCCGACGTTCCAGGACGTCGTCAGGTCGAATGTCGGCGGCAGCCCCGCCAGCCCCGGGGAGCGCCAGTAGGTCTTCCAGCCCTGGTCGAGATTGAGCTCCAGGACCGCCGAGAGAACGCCGTTGGCGTCAGGCGTGCCCACGAGGCGGACGCTGACTCCCGTCGTGGTGACCCAGTTCCCCATGACGGCTGCAGCCGGACGGCCGGCGACGAGAGCAAAGAGAAGGCCCAGGCCAGCGAGAAGGCGAACGAGGAAATGGGTCTGGCGCATCTTCAGGAGCTAGCAGCCGATCCCGGCAACCGAACAACACCTTTCGGCCCGGGACCTTCATTTTGTCGTGAGGCGGCCTGCCGTCTCGTGCGTTCTCTTTTGCAGGACGCGTGTTAGGGTTTCACCTTGGCAGTTGAAGAGGTCGCGCAGCGGCATGAATCGGTTTCTCGATGGCCAACTCCTGGTCGCGATGCTGGGAATGACCGATCCTCGGTTCGAGCGGGCGGTGATCTACCTTTGCGCCCATTCCGAGGAGGGTGCGATGGGCATCCGCATCAACCAGGCGGTGCCGCAGGTGACGTTCGGCGACATTCTGGAGAAGCTCGACATCGTCGCAGAAGGCCACGCGGCCCTGCCGCCCGTGGCCGAAGCGATTCTCGTCCACAATGGCGGCCCTGTCGAAAGTAGTCGCGGCTTCGTCCTCCACAGCGCGGACTATGTGAGTGGAAGGTCGACGCTGCTGATCGACGGGAGTCTCTGCCTCACCGCAACGTTGGATATCCTCCGGGCGATCGTCGCCGGCGAGGGACCACGTCGGGCGCTCCTGGCCCTCGGCTATGCCGGCTGGGGCCCCGGCCAGCTCGAGAGCGAGATCCAGCAGAACGGCTGGCTCCTCTGCCCCGCGCCCGCCGACCTCGTCTTCGACGTCAGGATCGAAGGAAAGTACGAGCAGGCGCTGGCCCAGATCGGCGTCGATCCCGCGATGCTCTCGGCGGACGCCGGGCACGCCTGACGCCGCTAGGTCAGCGTGTCCGGCAGCCGCTCATCGAGCCGCGCCGGCTTTCGGCGGATCATGGCAATCACAATCACCACAAGAGCGATGGCGATCCCATACCAGGTCACTGCGTACTGCAGGTGGTTGTTGCTGAAGGTCACCGTCGTCTCGCCGCCCTGCGGCAGCCCGCCGGCAAGCGTCGGGTCGTATTCGGCGTCGATGTAGTACGGCGCGAGTCGGTCGGCCGGGAGGCCGAGCTCCGCGCCGATCGCGACCGGGTCGCGGGTGTACCAGACGTTCCCCACGACATCGTTCGCCGGCGTGAAGGCGTTGCGGCCCTGAGGCTGGCGGAGAAGGCCGATGACGGTCACGACGCCCGGAAGCTGGCCCTCGGGCCGGGTCGCGGCATCCGCCCGGTCGTCGGGGACGAAGCCGCGGTTGACGATCACCCACCAGCCATCGGTCGTCTCGAGCGGCGTGAGGATGAAATAGCCGAACCCGCCGACCGGGCCACGCGGCGCTTCGAGGCTCGCGAAAACGTGGATCTCCTGATCGTGGCGGAAGACGCCTTCGACCTCGATGGGCCGGTAGTCGGCGTCGACGAAATCGAGCCCGGGCCAGTCGACTGGCGCCGGGGCCACGACCGGGGTCATCGCGATCCGCGTCTCGACGGTTACGATCAGGTCGTTCTTCCAGGCGAGGCGCTGCAGCTGCCAGGTGCCGAAGCCGCACAGGATGACGAATGCGATCGCGGCCGAGATGAGCAGCGGCGCCAGCCGGCGTTTCCTGGCGACGGGGACGATGGTTTCGGCCATGGCGCGCTAGCCCTCGGAAAGCCGGCCTTCCTCAGCCTTGTTGCGGTACTGCACGGCAACGAACCACCCCTTGAGCGGGCGGAGCAGGCCGATGGAAAGGCCGAGGATGAGAGGCACCCATATCACGGCGTGAAGCCAGTAGGGCGGATGCCAGACGAACTCCACCGCAAGCGCGAGGCCCACGATGAGGAAGCCGACAATGAGGATGATGAAGACCGCTGGTCCGTCACCGGCGTCGGCGAACGAGTAGTCGAGGCCGCATTCCGGGCAGACCGGGGTGATGTCGAGGAAGCCCGCAAACATCCTGCCCCTGCCGCATCGCGGGCACCGCCCGCGGAACCCCGCGGCAACCGGAGATCGCACCTGCTGGAAGCTCTGCGATCGCTCGGGCATTTCCTGCCATTCCAGCGGCTGCGGCGGGGTCTCCGCCGCAGCCGATCCTGCGAAGTTGCTAGTGGTACACGCCGTTCCAGCCCGCCCACACGTAGACGAAGATGAAGAGGAACAGCCACACCACGTCAACGAAGTGCCAGTACCAGGCCGCGGCCTCGAAACCGAAATGCTGCTGCGGGGTGAAATGCCCCCTCATCGCCCGGAACAGGCACACGAGCAGGAAGATCGTGCCGACGAGCACGTGGAAGCCGTGGAAGCCCGTCGCCATGAAGAACGTCGAGCCGTAGATGCCGCCCGTGTAGGAGAACGACGCCTGCGAGTACTCGTAGAACTGAACGCCGGAGAAGATGGCGCCGAGGAGGACCGTCAGCACCAGGCCCCAGATGAGTCCCTTGCGGTCGTTGTGGATCAGCGAGTGGTGAGCCCACGTGACCGTCGTGCCGGAGGTCAGCAGGATCAGCGTGTTCAGGAGCGGCAGGTGCCACGGGTCGAACACTTCCACGCCCTCCGGTGGCCAGATGCCACCGGTGAAGGCCGTACGAGCGGTCTGCAGCGGATCGTCCGGGAACAGCGAGGCGTCGAAGAACACCCAGAACCAGGCGACGAAGAACATCACCTCGGAGGCGATGAACAGGAACACGCCGTAGCGCAGGTGCAACTGCACAACCGGCGTATGGAAGCCGCTGTGGGCTTCCTTGATGACGTCGCGCCACCAGACGAAGAACGTGTAGCTGATGCCGAGGAACCCCGGAATCAGCCAGAGAAGGCTCGACCCATGCATGACGGCAATGAAGCCGAGCGCAAGGGTGAAAGCCGAGATCGCACCAAGCGCCGGCCACGGGCTTGGATCGACCAGATGGTAATCGTGATGCTTGACGTGCGCCTCAGCAGCCATTTCGTTCTCCACTCGTCACCAGCTCGCGGCCGTACCGCGCCACCGGATGCGTTCCCCCCGCGATATGCGGGCCCTCAGCTCAACCTGCCCCCGCAGCACCTGCGCCGGCGACCGGGCCTGGTGCCGGGCTGGCAGGGTAGAAGGTGTACGACAACGTGATCGTTTCGATGTAGTCCAGAATCGGATCGTCGGCCAAGGCCGGATCGACGAAGAAGAGCACCGGCAATGTCGCACTTTCCCCAGCCGCGAGCCGCTGCTCCGTGAAGCAGAAGCACTGGATCTTGCTGAAGTAGCGACCGACGCTCTCGGGCGTCACGTTGAAGACGGCCGTGCCGACCGTGTCCTGGCCGGTGCCGTTGAATGCCACGTAGTCGATCATCGCCGTCTCGCCGAGGCGGACGGTTACGTTGCGCTGCGCTGGCTGGAACGTCCAGCCGAGCGCCGTGTCGATGTTCGCATCGAACTGTACCTTGACCACGCGGTCGAGGATGCGTTCGCTCTCCAGGTCCACGCGCTGCGTCGTGCCGCCATAGCCAGTAACCTGGCAGAACAGCTCGTAGAGCGGCACGGCGGCGAAGCTGGCCCCGACCATGCCGAAGACGACCGACAGCGTGATCACCGCCGTGCGGCGGTTCCGCTTCGCCTGTCTGGCCGCGGTGGCGGCGCCGTCGGTGGCGGGAGCGTCGGTCATCAGGATGCCATCACCCCAGGACCCTTCACCCAGGCGAGGATGAAAAGGAGAATCACGAACGCACCCAGTGCCAGACCGAGGGCAAGCGAGCGGCCCTTGCGGCGCCGGCGTTCTTCGTCGGTCAGCCCGTCAGGGCCGCGGCTGCCTTCGGAGGTCACGCCGGTCCCCGTAGTCATCCGAACACGCCAATGGTGTCGAGGCCTCGGTCAACGAGGAGAGCGACGAAGAGGATGAAGAGATAGAACAGCGAGAATCCAAACATCCGGCGCGACGCGACCCGATCGAGGCCGCGCGAGCGAACGATGGGGATCGCCCGGAAGATCATGATGGCGCCGAGGCCGGCGGCGACGACGCCGTAGGCCAGCGACGCCATGCCAAGGAACGCAGGGGCGACACCGACGGGCGCGAGCAGGATCGAGTAGATGAGGA